>NZ_JBSGCE010000015.1:0-189997 GCF_053601695.1 Nonomuraea sp. NPDC004702 | reverse complement strand
CACGGATTCCCTCCGCGCAGGGCAGGTGTCCGTCGATCTCGATGTTGTTGATGGGGTTGCCGCCGGTGAAGGCGTAGCGGTTGGCAGTCCAGGGGCGCCCGCCATGATGCGATCCATCACGGCCAGCGCCAGCGCCGAGACCACGAAGGTGAGATGGATCAATGTCTTCCATACGAGTTCCCTGTCGGTGATGGCCGGCCGGGCGGCGTTGATGAAGATCTGCAGGAGGTGCACCCCCGAGATCCCGATGATCGCCATGGCCAGCTTGACTTTGAGGACGTTTGCGTTGACATGGGACAACCACTCCGGCTGATCGGGATGGCCGTCGATGCGCAGCCGTGAGACGAAGGTCTCGTAGCCGCCGATGATGACCATGATCAGCAGGTTCGAGACCATCACGACGTCGACGAGCCCGAGGACGATCAGCATGATCGTGGTCTCCGGGGGGTTGCCGCCGAACCCGAGTTCGACCAGGTGGGCGAGTTCGACCATGAACCGCCACACGTAGACGACCTGGGCGACGATCAGCCCGAGGTAGAGCGGCGCCTGTATCCACCGGCTGAGGAACATGACGTAGCCGATGTGGTCCAGCGTGTTCCGCGGCCGGGGAGCGGACCCGGACTCGGCCACGGTCAACTGTGGTGGCCTCACTACGACGTGAAGATGTTGACCCGGTCGACGATGGCCTGGACATTGATGTTCCCCGGATCGTTTCGGCCCCCTGACCCGAGGGCGATTGGGGGAACGGCGGCCGCCGCCGCCAGAGCGAGGACCGCTGCGCTGGTCAGGATTCGGAACTTCAATGGGGACTCCTCGACTGCTGCTGGTCGGGCACGGGGATTGCGCTGTCGGAGCTGTCGGAGCTGTCGGAGCTGTCGGAGCTGTTGGAGGGGGAGGGCCGGTGGCGGGGGTGCGGCGTGGCTCGCCGCACCGCCCGCGCGGTGGCCGGCCGGTCAGGGATGCAGGCAGCCCGCCGCGGGGATCTCGGTCGGCGCCTGGGGGGCCGCCGGGTCCACCAGGGCGGCCAGGCCCGCGGCGGCCTCGGCCGCGCACGGGACCGCGGTGGCGGGATCGACGACGGCGTACGCGGGCGCCGCGAAGAGGGCGGCGGCGAGGGCCGCGGTCAGCGCGCCCCCGATGACGGCGGCGCGGCGGCGTTGGACGTCAGGCATGAGTACCTCCTGGGGGTGGTGGGATCAACCACCGACTTGCTACCCAGAGTAATTACTCAGTAACGCTGCGTTAAAGAATCCTCATGAAGCGGGGGAGTTCGAGTCCGTCCAGCGGTCCTGGGCGTCCATGACGTCCTCGGCGTGGTCGTGGGCCCACACGCCGAACGCCTCGATCGGGCCGAGCAGGGAGCGGCCCAGGTCGGTCAGCGCGTACTCGACGCGGGGCGGGGCCTCGGCGTAGGCGCGGCGGGCGACCAGCCCGTTGAACTCCAGGCGGCGCAGGGTCTCGGTGAGCACCTTGGGGCTGATCCCGCCGATCTGCGCGCGCAGCTCGCCGGGACGGCGCGGGCCGTGGCGCAGCGACCAGACGACGACCGCGTTCCAGGTGTTGGCGATCAGGTCGAAGGCCAGTCTGGCCTGGCAGTCGGCGAGGAACACGTAACGCCTCCGATAGGCACCGATCGGTGCGTGACGGGATTTCTAGAGTCCTTGTCCTAGTAAAGCCCTTTCGCAGCACGGAGGACGACATGAAGATCGGGATCCTGGGCGCCGGCGGCATGGCCGACGCGCTCGGCACGCAGTGGATCAGGGCCGGGCACGAGGTGACGGTCAGCGGACGCGACCCCGAGCGCGCCCGTGCCCGCGCGGAGAGCATGAACGCCCAGGCAGGCCGCCCGGGGGCGAGGTCGGGGAGCTGGGCGGAGGCGGCCGCGTCCGGCGAGGTGGTGATGGTGGGCGTCCGGGAGGCGGGGCTGGGCGACGTGCTGGCCGCCGCCGGCCCGGCCCTGCGCGGCAAGCCGATCATCGACGTGACGAACGCCGCCGCCCCCGACAGGTACGACGTCACGCGTCCGCTCGCCCGCCGGATCGCCGACCTCACGGGCGGGCACGTGGTGAAGGCGTTCAACCTGTGCCACGTGGACGTGTGGCGGATGACGCCGCCCGTGTTCGGCGGCCGCCCGCTGGCGGTGCCCCTGTGCGGTGACGACGTCCGGGCGCTCGACCTGGTCCGGGGCCTGGTCCGCGACCTGGGCTGCACCCCGCTGGACGGCGGCGGCCTGGACCGGGCAGTGCAGCTGGAGGCGACGGCCGCGTTCGTGATCGGGCTCTGGTTCGGCGGCGCGGACGCCCAGGCGATCCTGCCCCCGCTGGCCTCCTCGGGGGCGCACGACCCGGCGTGAGCGTACGACCCGGCGTGAGCGCATGACCCGGCGTGAGCGTACGACGCTGGGCGTAGCGAGGATGACGACGGGCGGCGGATGCCCAGCTCCGGCGGCGGCGCGATCCTGGGGGGCGTCCACCCGAGGTCGAAGGAGAGTCCAGTGGTCACCCAGGTCGTCAAGGGGAGCGGGTATCCGACCGCGTTCAAGGCCCTCGCCACGCTCAGCATGTTGGCGGTGCTCCTGCAGGCCGTCACGGCGGGGCAACTCATGAGCGGGGCCGGCGCGGGACTGCACGGGGCCGGGGCGGGCGCCGTCCACCTGCTCGGGCTGCTCCAGCTCGTCGCGGCCGTGCTGCTGTGGCGGCCGGGGCGCGGCGCGGGCTGGCCCGCGCTGGTCAGCCTGGGGGTGCTGCTGCTCGGGTTCCTGCAGTCGATGCTCGGCGGGTCGGGGGCGGTGGCCGCGCACGTGCCGCTGGGCATGACGATCTTCGGGCTCAGCGTGTGGCTCGTCGTCTGGGCCTGGCGCCGCTGACCTGCGCCGACCCCCCGCACTGACCCCCCGCACTGACCCCCGCGCCGGCCTTCCCGCGTCGGCCTTCCCGCGTCGGCCTTTCCGCGCCGGCCCTCGGGCCCCGGCCTTCCTGGCGGGGCCGGTCGAGGGGGCGGTCAGGTCCCGGCGGGGTGGCGGGCCAGGTGGTCGGCCTGGCGCACCGGCTCGGGGAGGCGGTAGCGCGGCGTGAGCAGCAGGGTCTGGGACGTGGCGGTGTCCAGGCCGATGCGGTGGCCCTGGGAGACGTAGACCGGTTTGGTGTCCCGCCGCGTGCGCAGCGCCCTGCCCACCGTGACGCCCTCGTGGACGATCGGCGTCCAGTCCCCGCGTTCCCGGCCGGGCGGCTCGTGCTCGCCCACGAACGGCGTCTTGGCCACGCCGAGCGCGGGCAGGCCGGTCAGCACGCCGAGATGGCAGGCCAGGCCGAAACCGCGCGGGTGGGCCAGCCCGTGGCCGTCGCAGACCAGCAGGTCGGGAGTCACGGCTAGACGTTCGAGCGCCTCCACCAGGGTGGGCAGCTCGCGGAAGGCGAACAGGCCGGGCACGTAAGGGAAGGCGGCCCGGCCGTGGGCCACCGCCCGCTCGACCGGTTCCAGCGTCGCCGCGTCCAGGACGACCACCGCCGCCGTCACCTCGTCGTCGCCGTGGTAGTGCACGTCGAGACCGGCCACCAGGGGGAAGGCCGTGGGCCCGGCGAGCTCCACGCGGCCGCGCAACCGGTCCTGGACGGCCTCGGCCTCGGCCGCGTCGGCCGGCCAGGCGTGAAGTCTGTCTACCCGCATTCCCCCCACGTTAGGGCCATTCGTCCCACGCCCCGGCCACCGCCCGCCCCGGCCGCCGTGACAGGCGGAGCCGGGCCGGACGGCAGCCGGTCGGTCAGTAGGCCTTGATGTCGTAGGAGCCCGCCACGGCCGTCGGGTACGCCCCGCCGCAGTGCGCCTCCGACTGCGAGCCGACCCACATCCAGGGCCCGTAGGCCTTGCTGGTGGACGAACCGTTGGAGCAGGTAGCGATGGCCCGCACGTAACCGGACCCGCTGGTGCAGTACGCCCAGGAATAGGCGGACCTGTAGCCGATCCCGGAGTGGCAGTTGGACGGAAGCGGTTCCGCACTGGCCGCGGAGGGGGCGAGCGAGACGGCGGCGGCCGCGGCGACCATGGTGGCGAAAATCTTGATCTTCATGGACCCGACGCTAACTCCGGCGGCGGCTGTCATACGCCCCCGGGCAGGACAAGATCGTCCGGATCCTGTCATATGATCAGCAGCCGCGAAGGCGGGCGGTCAGGCGTGGACGATCTTGGCGAAGCGGGTCGCCACCTCGCGCCAGATCGGCGTGGAGACCGGCTCGTCGGCCACCGCGCCCGCGTAGACCTCCGCGGGGTCGAAGCCGTCGGGCGTCCACTCGCGCACGCGCGCGGGCAGCACCTCGGGATGGAACTGCACCCCCCACGCCCGCTCGCCCACCCGGAACGCCTGGTAGGGGCAGGCGCGCGTCTCGGCCAGCCACACCGCGCCGGCGGGCAGCCGGGTGACGGCGTCCTTGTGGTGCTCGATCGCGGGCACCACCGGGGGCAGGCCCTGGAACAGCGGGTCGTCGGCCGCCTCGGGCCGGATCGTGACCGGCAGGCTGCCGTTCTCCGGCGCGCCGGTGTCGCCGGTCACCTCGCCGCCGGCCACCTCGGCCAGCATCTGGCCGCCCAGGCAGATGCCGAACAGCGGCACGCCGTCCGCCAGCGCCTGGCCCACCAGCCGGCGGGCATCGGCCAGCCACGGGGCCCGGTCGTCCTCGGAGGGCAGGTAGCCGCCGCCGAGCATGATCATGGCGTCGTGCCGGTCCAGCCGGTCGGGCAGCGGGGCGCCCTCGTGCGCGAGCACCACGTCGAGCCGCAACCCGGCCTCCTCCAGCCAGTCGCCGAGCCGGCTCGGGCCGCCGCTCCTGCTGTTCTGCACGATCAGGACGTCACCCATCGATGGTCTCCACTCTCGGATGTCGGGGCTCAGGGCAGGTTCGCCGCGCGGGCGGTGTGGCGCAGCAGCAGCGCGGTCGTCACCGGGCCGACGCCGCCGGGCACCGGGGTCAGCGCGCCGGCCACCTCCGCGACCGCCGCGAAGTCGACGTCGCCGGTGAGCCCGCCGTCGTCGGTCGGGTTGGTGCCCACGTCGATGACCACCGCGCCCGGCGCGACGTGCGCGGCGCCGATCAGCCCGGCGCGGCCGACGGCGGCCACCAGCACCTCGGCCCCGGCGGTGACGGCGGCCAGGTCGCGGGTGCGCGAATGGCAGACGGTGACCGTGGCGTGCCGGTCGAGCAGCAGATGGGCCAGCGGCTTGCCGACCACGGTCGAGCGGCCGACGACCACCGCCCGCCGCCCTTCGAGCGGCACCTCGTAGTGGTCGAGCAGGGCCATGACGGCCGCCGCCGTGGCGGGCGGGAACGCGGGCAGCCCGGCGGCCAGGCGGCCGAGCGAGAGCGGGTTCGCGCCGTCGACGTCCTTGCGCGGGTCGATGGCGGCGGCCAGCTCCTGCGCCGAGGCCCCGGCGGGCAGCGGCGTCTGGAGCATGACCCCGTGGACGGCGTCGTCGGCGCTGAGCCCGGCCAGCGTCTCGTGGATCCTGCCGGGGTCGGCGTCGGCGCCGAGGTCGACGATGTCGCAGGCGACGCCGACGCCCGCGGCGGCCTTGGCGATCGAGCGGACGTACCACAGGCTGGCCTCGTCGGCCGTGGCGACCACGACGGCCAGCCTGGGCTGCGGCCCGGCGGCGGCCTCGGCCTGCGTCTGGGCCTTGATCGCGGTGGCCAGGTCGCGGCCGGTCAGCGTCCTCATCGGGCGATCTCCTCGCGTACCCCGGCGGTGATCCGGTCGGCCGTGGCGACGGCCGCCTCGACGCCCGCCAGGCGGGCCGTCAGCTGCTCGCGGACCTGCTCGTCCTTGATGCCCCGCAGGTTGACCTCGACGTTCACCCGGGCGGTGGTGAGCGCGGCGCGGGCGGCCTCGGCGGCGGCGGCGACGTCGGTGACGACGTTGCGGTTGCCGATCGGCAGCAGCAGCTCGCAGAGCTCGACCAGGCGCGTGGCGGCCGCCACCACCAGGGCCGGGGGCTCGGCCGCGCCGGCCAGGGCGCGGGCGATGGAGACGCTGCGCTCCTCGCCCTTGGGCAGCCGGTAGGCGTCGGAGACCGCGGTGAAGGCGGCCGCGTCCTCCTCGGCCAGCCGCAGCGTCCGCGCGCGGAGGGCGTCGGTCTCCTCGATCACCGCGGCGACCGTCTGGGCGTGCTCGGCGTACCGCTCGCCGGTGGTGTAGCGGGCCACCATGCCGAGCAGCGCCGCGGACTGGGCCGCGTGCAGGGCGGCGGTGGCCCCGCCGCCGGGGGCGGGCACCTTGT
Source organism: Nonomuraea sp. NPDC004702 (assembly GCF_053601695.1). Lineage (NCBI taxonomy): Bacteria > Bacillati > Actinomycetota > Actinomycetes > Streptosporangiales > Streptosporangiaceae > Nonomuraea > Nonomuraea sp. NPDC004702. The sequence goes on along the minus strand of NZ_JBSGCE010000015.1, from coordinate 183,729 downwards.
CGGCCAGCTCGGCCAGGAAGTCGACGATCTTCGAGTCGCGCATGGCCGCATTCTGCCAGGCCCGGCCGGGCTCACTCGCGGTGCATCGGCCTGGTGACGTCGTGCGGCGTGCCCTGCGGCAGGTACGGCGAGCCCGCCGAGCCGTATTCGGAGGCGTAGGCCGACGGCCGCTCCGGGGACCGCCACCGCGACGGGAAGGCCGACACGACCAGCAGCGCCACGCCGAGGAACAGCATGACCCCGGTGTAGATCGTGGTCTGCAGGCCCGCACCCAGGCTGCCGGTGACCAGCCCGTCGGGGAGGACGCGGAACCCGGCGCCCAGCTCCACCGCGGGCACCAGGCCGAGCGCGGTGTAGGCCAGCCCGCCGAGCAGCGAGGCGATCGGTGACAGGCGCGAGCCGGCCAGGAACGCCAGACCGGCCCCGGCCGCCGCGATCACGGCCAGCCCGATCCAGGAGACCCTGAACCGCGTGGCCATGGTCAGGCCGAGCTCGCCGATGCCGTACATGAGGCAGGCGGCGATCAGCGGGGGAAGGAGCAGCCCCGCGACCACTCCCAGACCATGACGGGCACCGTTGGACATGATTAACCCCGTTTGTTCGGCTTGGGCACCAACCTACCCTGATCGCCGGATCAGTGCTTGATCGTGTACTTGTCGCCGTACACCTTCCAGGTCAGCGGCGGCCTGAGGTCGAGGTTGCCCTTCCTGAGGAAGACGCGCTGCATGGTGTCGACCCGGGTGGTGTCGTCGTGGGCGTCCTCGGCCTTCATCGCCGCCTTCCTGGCGTCGAGGAACGCGTTGAGGTAGGCCACCTCGTCGCCGCCGCGGGCGGGGGAGGCGGCCTTGGCCAGCGCGGCCTTCCTGATGCCGCCGAAGCTGAGCTTGTCGGAGCCGGGACCGTGCATGACCATGGCGTCGTAGTAGGCGAACTGGCCGAGCGCCCGCAGGCCGTCCTTCTTGGCCCGGCGGACGGCCGGGTCGAAGTAGACGCGGTCGCGCTCGTGGTCCTGGGCCCGCCGGAAGACGGGATCGGCCGCGGCCTTCTTCCAGTCCTTGACGAACGGCTTGCCGAGGCCCTTGTGGGAGTCGGTGCCGTTGACCCTGCGCAGCGCGGGCAGGTACTTGGCCAGCACGTTCGAGGGCTTGCGCCTGGTGTAGAGCTCGACCAGCTCCAGCATGTCGCCGGTGCCGGAGCAGAAGCCGATGATGCCCGCGGTGTAGCCGCGTTCGTCCTTGATGTCCTCGATGTAGCCGTACTGGGCCTTCCAGTCCAGCGAGGAGTTCTCCGCGCTGGACACCAGCTGCATGGCGATGTCCTTCTTGTGTGGGTTGTTGAGGTCTGCGGGGGAGACGCAGGTCAAGGCAAGGGACAGCGAGAGGCATGTAGCGGTCAGCACCGCTGCAAACTAGCGCAGTGGGCGCAAAGCCGCGAGTTGCTCCGCGAACGGGACGACCTCGTCGTCGGCCCCGGCCCCGCCTTCTTCCTCAGCCGTGACCGGGCGGGGAGCGCGGCCCGCCAGCAGGCCGGCCAGCTCGCCGGCGGCCCGGTCGATGCGCTCGCCGAGCCCGTCGGTGAAGGAGTCGCCGCCGCCGCCCCAGTCCTCCGAGGCGGCGTAGACGGCGGTCGGCACGACCACGGCCCGCAGGTAGGCGAACAGCGGGCGCAGCGCGTGCTCCAGCACGAGCGAGTGGCGGGCGGTGCCGCCCGTGGCGGCGATCAGCACGGGCGTGCCCGCCAGGGCCGTGTTGTCCAGGACGTCGAAGAACGACTTGAACAGCCCGCTGTAGGAGCCGCTGAAGGTCGGCGTGACCGCGATGAGCCCGTCGGCCTGCGTCACGGCCTGGACCACCTCGCGCAGCCGGGCGCCGGGGAAGCCGGTCACCAGGTTGTTGGCGATGTCCACGGCCAGGTCGCGCAGCTCGACCACGCGCACCTCGGCCGCGCCGTCCAGCCGCCGCCGGGTGGCCTCGGCCAGCCGGTCGGCGAGCAGGCGGGTGGAGGACGGCTGGGTCAGGCCGGCCGTGACGACGACGAGCTTCATGGGGGGATCTCCTTCCCTGGAGGGGTCAGACCTCGACGGCCTGGGACGTACGGGCCTGGAGCAGCGAGGCGTGCGCCGGCGCGTCCGGGACGCCGGCCGGGCGGTCCTTGGCCATCTCCTTGCGCAGCACCGGCACGACCTCCTCGCCCAGGATGTCGAGCTGCTCCAGCACGGTCTTCAGCGGCAGGCCGGCGTGGTCCATGAGGAACAGCTGGCGCTGGTAGTCGCCGAAGAACTCGCGGAACTCCAGCGTCCGGTCGATGACCTGCTGCGGGCTGCCCACGGTGAGCGGGGTCTCGGCGGTGAACTCCTCCAGCGACGGCCCGTGGCCGTACACGGGGGCGTTGTCGAAGTAGGGGCGGAACTCGCGGACCGCGTCCTGGGAGTTCTTGCGCATGAACACCTGGCCGCCCAGGCCGACGATCGCCTGCTCGGGCGTGCCGTGCCCGTAGTGGGCGTAGCGCCGGCGGTAGAGGTTGATCAGGCGGATGAAGTGCTCCTTGGGCCAGAAGATGTTGTTGGCGAAGAAGCCGTCACCGTAGTAGGCGGCCTGCTCGGCGATCTCCGGGCTGCGGATCGAGCCGTGCCACACGAACGGCGGCACCCCGTCGAGCGGGCGCGGCGTGCTGGTGAACCCCTGCAGCGGGGTGCGGAAGCGGCCCTCCCAGTCGACGACGTCCTCGCGCCAGAGCTGGTGCAGCAGCGCGTAGTTCTCCACGGCCAGCGGGATGCCCTGGCGGATGTCCTGCCCGAACCACGGGTAGACCGGCCCGGTGTTGCCACGGCCCAGCATGAGGTCCACCCGGCCGTCGGCCAGGTGCTGGAGCATGGCGAAGTCCTCGGCGATCTTGACCGGGTCGTTGGTCGTGATCAACGTCGTGGCGGTGGACAGGATCAGCCGCTCGGTCCTGGCCGCGATGTAGCCGAGCATGGTGGTCGGCGAGGACGGCACGAACGGCGGGTTGTGGTGCTCGCCCGTCGCGAACACGTCGAGGCCGACCTCCTCGGCCTTGAGCGCGATCGCCACCATCGCCTTGATCCGCTCGTGCTCGGTCGGGGTCCTGCCGGTGGTGGGGTCGGTGGTCACGTCGCCCACGCTGAAGATTCCGAACTGCACTTTAGTCACCATCCATGACTGTTGAATCTTTGACAGGTACCGTAGCGTCCCGGCCTCCGCCGTTATTCCATCATCCCGGTCAGGCGCCCGCGCGGGCGCGGAAGGCCGCCGCCTTGGCGCGGTTGCCGCAGCCGCGCATGTCGCACCAGCGGCGGGTGCGGCGGTGGGAGGCGTCGACGTACAGGCGGGTGCAGGGGTCGGCCTCGCACTCGCGGATCAGCTCCGCCTGCGGGCCGCCGAGCAGCTCGATCGCCGCGCGCGCCGTCGTGGACAGCGCGCCGGGCAGGCCGCCGCCGCGCCGCAGGCCGCGCTCTTCGAGCGCGACGTCCGCGGGCGGGCGCCGGGCGGTCTCGTTGAGCAGGTCGCGGTCGGCCCGGTCGTACGGGCTGCCCTCGCGGGCGGCCGTGGCCAGCCGGTAGATCGCCTCGCGCAGGGCCGTCGCCCGCGCCAGGTCGTCGTCGCCGGTCTCGGGCGGCTCGTCGAGGAGCCCGGCGGCGACCGTCCAGCGGGCCAGGTCGGCGGGGGAGGCCAGCAGGTCGATGCGCGCGCCCCGGCGGTGGCCGATGGTGCCGGCGAGGTCGAGGCCGAGGTTGCCGCTGACGAAGGTGAAGTCCACGACGCTCATCGTAACCGCGTTGACAAGTTACTTCCGGCGCTGCCAAGGTTTCTAACCATTGAATCCGGTTACTTTGGGGGCATCGTGGCGACACTCATCACCGTCGGCGGCGGGACGCGCCGGTTCGGCGCGCGGCACCGATGGGTCGTGCTGTCCGTGGGCGTCGGCGCCCAGGCCAGCTTCTCGGCCATGTTCTCCGGCATCCCGCTGACCGCGGTCTCCATGCGCTCGGGCTACCACCTGTCGCTGGGCTCGCTCGGCCTCGTCCTGTCCTGCCTGGGGCTGGGCGTGGCGGCCTCCGACATCGCGTGGGGCATGCTCACCGACCGCTGGGGCGACCGCCGCGTGCTGCTGGCCGGGTTGACCGCCACGGGCGCGCTGCTGGCGGTGATGGCCGCCGCCGTCACGCCGGCCGAGCACGCCGGGGTGGCCCTGCTGGCGGCGTGCCTGCTGGCCGCCGGGGCGCTGGGCGGCAGCGTGAACGGCGCCTCCGGGCGGGCCGTCATGACCTGGTTCGCCGACGGCGAGCGGGGGCTGGCCATGAGCGTCCGCCAGACGGCCATCCCCGTCGGCGGCGCGGTCGGGGTCGCCCTGCTGCCCTGGCTCGCCGAGCGGTACGGGTTCCGCGCCGCCTACGCCGTACCGGCGGTGTTCTGCCTGCTGGCGGCGGCGGCCACCTGGCGCTGGCTGCACGAGCCGGCGCCCGCCGCCGCGGCCGCCGCCCCGGAGCCCGGCCCCTCGCCGCTGCGCCGCTGGGACGTGTGGCGGGTGGCGCTGGCCAGCGGGCTGCTCACCGTGCCGCAGTTCGCCGTGCTGTCCTTCACCGCGATCTTCCTGCACGACGTCAAGGGGGCCGGCGCCGGCCTGGCCGCCCTCACCGTGCTCGTCGCCCAGCTCGGCGGCGGCGCGGCGCGCATCTGGACCGGCCGGCGCACCGACCGCCGCGGCGGGCGGCGCACCTGGATCCGCGCCATCGGGACGCTGTCCGGCGTCGCGATGGCCGCCGCCGCGGTGCTCACCTCGGCGCCCACCCCGCTCACCGTCGCCGCCCTGGCGATCGGCGGCCTGCTGGCCAACTCCTGGCACGGCATCGCCTACACCGAGATCGCCGCCATGGCGGGCGCGGTCAGGGCGGGCACCGCGCTCGGCCTGGAGGGCACCGCCTGCTTCGCCTCGGGCTTCGTGACCCCGCTGCTCGTCCCGGTGGTGCTCGGCCTCGCCTCGTGGGAGGCGGTGTGGGGGCTGGCCGCGCTCGCCTCGCTGCTGGCCGTGCCGCTGATCCCGGGGGCCGTGCGGCCGGTGCCGCGGGCCGCCGTCACAGGGCGTTGATCGCCGCCGGGCCGAGGATCCGCTCGGGCGCGCCGCGCTCGGCCACGGTGATCATCGCCTGGCCGATGCGCTCGGTCGTCGTCACCGACGCCGGGAACAGCCGCCGCAGCAGCGGGTAGAGCGGCGCGGCCACGACGTAGGCCAGCCGGTACCAGCGGGTGCGCGAGGTCACGCCGTGCATCGGCTGGATGTAGCCGGGACGGAACATGTAGGCGTGGAACGGCAGCGCGAGCAGCGCGTTCTCCGTCGCGCCCTTCACCCTGGCCCACATCGCGCGGCCGTGCGCGTCGGTGCCGGCGCCCGAGACGTAGACGAAGGTCGAGGACGGGCTGAGCCGGGCCAGCGTGGTGCCGGCCGCAAGCGTGTAGTCGTAGGTGACCCGCCGGTACTCCTGCTCGCTCATGCCCGCCGCGGACACGCCGAGGCAGAAGAAGCAGGCGTCGTAGCCGGACAGCTCGTCCTTGACGGCCGACAGGTCCGACAGGTCGGAATGGAGCAGCTCGCGCAGCTTGGGGTGGACCGTCCCCGTGGGCGACCGGCCGACCGTGAGCACGGCCGTCACGCGCTCGTCGAGCAGGCACTCCCTGAGCACGCCGCGCCCGACCATGCCGGTCGCCCCGAAGATGATCACTCTCATGGTTCAGCCAGATCCCACCCGCCGCGCCGCCGCAGCACCCCCAGATAGTACGCCGCCGACACCACCGCGATCCCGGCGGTGACGTACAGGCTGGGCCGGCCGATCGCCGGGTCCAGCGCGTTGAGGTAGATCACGTACGCCAGCGCGGCCAGCGCCAGCACCGGCGCGAGCGGGAACCACGGCATCCGGTACGCCGCGTGGCCGGTCGTGCCGTTGCGCCGCCCGGCGATCGCGCCCAGGCACAGCGCCGCGTACACGGCCACGATCGAGGTGCCGGTCACCACCAGCAGGAAGCGCTCGTCGATGAAGCAGCAGGCCGCGCTGACCACGCCGGTCAGCACCGTGGCCACCCACGGCGAGCCGTGCCGCGCGTGGATCGACGACAGCAGGCGGCTGACCGGCGCGGGCCAGGCGCGGTCCCGTCCGGTGCTGAACAACATGCGCGAGGTGATGAGGATGATGGCCAGCACGGCGTTGAGGATGGCCAGCGCCACGGCCAGGGAGATCACCGTGTTGGCCACGGACCCGGCGCGGGCGGTGACGAAGTACTGCATCATGTTCTCCGCGCCGAACAGGCCCTCCAGCGACGGCGCGCCCACCAGCACCGCCGTCACCGGCACCAGCTCGGCCGCCACGGTGACGCCCAGCGCCCACAGCACGGTCTTGGCGATGCTCTTCGGCGCGTCGTGCACCTCCTCGCCGAAGTAGACCGCCGAGCCGTACCCGTTGTAGGAGAAGATCGCCACCGCGGTCGCCGCGCCGATCAGGCCCAGCGAGGCGGGCACCAGCGCGCCGCCGTCCCCGGCCACCACCGGATGGGTGATCAGCTCGACCGGCGAGCGCTGCGGACTGAACAGGCCGAGCGCCGCCACGACCACCAGCGCGATCATCTCGATGGCCAGGAACACCCCGGTCACCCAGGCGTTCAGCTTGATGTCGAAGACCGCCACGACGGTGGTGAGCAGGCACGTCACGGCCGCCACCAGCGGCCCGTCCAGCCCCGGGAGGACGACCGACAGGTACGCGCCCACGCCCAGCGCGATGACGGCGATGATGAGCAGCTGCGTGATGAGGATCAGCCCGAGCACCACGAAGCCGGGCAGCCGGCCGAGCGTCCGGGCGGTGATGGCGTACTCGCCGCCGGTGAGCGGGAACGCCGAGCCCAGCTCGGCGTAGACGAAGGCCATGAACACGCCCACGACGGCGCCGGCCAGGTAGCTGAGGATCGCGCCGCTGCCGGCCTGGGAGATCACGCCGGGGGCGATGATGAAGACCGAGGACGCGGGGGTGATGGCGGACAGGGTGAGGAGGAGGGTGCCGAGGAGCTTGAGTCCCCGGTGCAGGTGTGGATGGGCGGCCGTTGATGCCACGACGCCTCCTTGGGGGGTTCCTTGAGCGAGTATCAAAGAACTATCGGGGGCGTTCGTCAAGGATGGCTTGCGTTCTTTGAAGCGTCTATGAAGAATCGCGGCCATGGCGCGACCCAGCCGGGCCCGCGAGAAGCGGGCCGAACTCGTCTCCGCCGCCCGCCGGGCGGTGCTCGAACGCGGCATCCTCGACCTGCGGCTGCGCGACGTCGCCGAGGTCGCCGGCATGTCGGCGGGGTCGGTGCTGTACTACTTCCCGAGCATGGCCGGCCTGCTGCAGGAGGTGCAGCGCGAGGCGGTCGACCGGTTCTGCGCCGCCCGCGAGGCCGCCGCCGCCCGCGAGCCCGACCTGCGGCGGCGCCTGGTCATCACCATCGGCAGCGGCCTGCCCGCGGGTCCGGGCGACGAGTTGTGCGTGCTGCTGTACGAGCTGGGGGCGCACGCCCGGCGCGACCCGGCGTACGCGGCCCAGCACATCAGGCTGTACGAGCGGCAGGTGGCCCTGTACGCCGCGATCCTGGAGGCGGGGTCGGCGACCGGCGTCTTCACGCTGACCCGGGACGCCATGACGATCGCCCGGAACCTGGTGGCGCTGGAGGACGGGCTGGGGTTGCACCTGCTGGACGCGGTGCAGCCGTTCGACACGGAGACGGCCCGCGACCTCCTCCTGTCCTACGCCACAGACGCCACCCACTGCCCCCTGACCCGCACGTGACCCCACCCCACTGTCCGGTCTGTCCGGGCGCCACACCCCATCCGCCCTCCCGCCTCCGGCGCGTCTACCGGCGGCCGCGACGCCGTGCGATCATCGGCCCGTGACGTCCCTCCCTGATCCCGGCACGCGCAGGTACGCCGCCCTCGGGCTGACCGTGCTCTGCGCAGCGGCCCTCACCGGCTACGGACTGGTGGCCTGGAGCATCTGGCGGTTGGGCTGGATGCCCACGGAGCTCCTGGCCAAATGCGGCATCGCGGCCGCGGTGCTCCCCGGCGCCGGCCTCGCCCTCGGGTACGCGTTCACGGCACGGCGGCCCAGGCCCGTACGCGTCTTCGCGGCCTCGGCGGGCGCGGCGATCGGAGCGGTGTGCCTGCTCCTGGCCACTGTCGGCTACATCTGGTTCTCGATGTCGGCGAACGTGTAGCCCCGGCAGCAACCCGAGGGAACATTCGTCCAATCCTCCGGCGCGGGACGGCCGCCACAGTGGCCCCATGACCAGTTCCCACGGCGACACCACCGAGAGCACGATCCTCTCCCTTGACGACGGCGACCTCCACGTCTGCCAGGACGGCCCCCGCGACGCCCCCGCCCTCCTCCTCATCCACGGCTCGGCGTCCTCGGCCCGCTCCTGGGACCAGATGGTCCCCCTGCTCACGGGCTCCCATCGCGTCATCCGGATCGACCTGCTCGGCCACGGCCGCTCCGCCAAACCGGACGACCGCGGCTACACCACCCCCGACCAGGCACGCCGGGTCGGCGAGGCGCTGGACCGGCTCGGCGTGCGGGAGGCCGTGGTCGCGGGCCACTCCAGCGGCGGCGCGGTCGCCACCGCCCTGGCCGAACAGCGTCCCGGCCTGGTGACGGCGCTCGTCCTCATCAACACCGGGCCTGACCTGGACGCCTTCATCGCCCCGGCGTCGGCCGCGTTCGCCCCCACGCAGTGGCCACCGACCGACGAGCAGATCCGCCTGTTCGCGAGCCCGGGCTTCAGCCGTCCCGGCTACCAGCCCCCGGACGAGCTGCTGAACGAGGTGCGATGCATGACCCTCCACACGCTCGCCGCGACCATGCAGGGCACTCGGGAATACCTGCACGAACGGCCGCTCCCGGAGCGGCTCGCGCCCCTGGGCAAGCCGCTGCTGGTGATCTTCGGCGCCGACGACCGCCGGTGGCGCGCCTCGTCCGCGTCCGGCTACCGCGTCGTGCCGGGGGCCGAGATCGAGCTCCTGCCCGGCCTCGGCCACACCCCCATCCTGGAGGACCCCCAGCAGACCGCCATCCCCCTCCTCGCCTTCACCACAACCCACCCCGAACAGCCACACTGAGCCCGCCATGCCCGCAAGCGGCCAAACCAGGAAGCCGCCCGCTCGGGAAGCGGCCGCGTTGGGACGCAGTCGGGCCGGGGGACGGCCCCGTCGGGAAGCGGCGGGCCAGGGGACCGGGCGGCCGGGAGGCGGGCGGGTCAGGAGGCCGTCGCGGCCCGGGGTCCGGGGGTGGGGTCACCGGGCTGTGCGCCAGCTCTGTTCCTCCACCAGCTCCTGGCTGCGCCAGCCGACGGAGGTGCGCCGCAGGCGGTGGTGGTACCAGCCGCCGCCGTGCAGGAACCCCTTGGCGTCGGCCGCGGCCATGTCGCGCGTCGGGGCGAGGGTGTCGGTGAACGGCGCGCTGACCCGCGCCTCGTCCCCGGTGAGGACGATCCGCGGGGCCCCGATCAGGTGCAGGCGTCCGGGCCAGTGCGGCAGCACCTCGGCGAGCCAGCTCTTGACCTCCGCCAGCCCGCCCCTGATCCCGCCCGCGGACCGGTAGTCGATGACCGCCTCCGGGCTGAACACCTCGTCGAGCAGGTCCCACTCGCCGGAGTCGACGGCCCGCGAGTACCGGGCCAGCAGGTCGGTGATCTCCAGACGGTCGGCGATCTCCTGAACGTCCATGCCCCTGATCGAACCAAACGCTTGCTACAAGCGCCAGGCCCCCGCGCCGGGGAAGGGACGCGAAAAAGCGTCAGCCAGGTCGGCGACCCGCCGACCTGGCTGATGAGAGATGGTGGACGATACTGGGATTGAACCAGTGACCTCTTCCGTGTCAGGGAAGCGCTCTCCCGCTGAGCTAATCGTCCTTCGTAGAGGTGGCGACGGGATTTGAACCCGTGTGGACGGCTTTGCAGGCCGCTGCCTCGCCTCTCGGCCACGCCACCGAGCCGGAAGCTCCGAGCGGAAGACGGGATTCGAACCCGCGACCCTCACCTTGGCAAGGTGATGCTCTACCACTGAGCCACTTCCGCGTGCGCCCCGCTCGTGCCGGGCGACGAGAGAACTCTAGCGAATCCTCGCCGAGTCCCCAAACCGGAGCGCTTCCGCGCAGGTCGTCCCAGGTGCGGCCCGGCCGCGCCCCGGGGCGGGACCCGGGGCGGAGGCGCAAGGAGGGCACGGCCCGGTCAGCGGCCCAGTTGCATGCCCGCCGGATGCGGCCCCTCCGTCTCAAGCCGGTACTCCCGCCCCGACACCGCCCGGTTGTCGTCGATGACCCGCTCCGACGGCGGCTTCTCCCCGCCCAGGACCGCCTCCTGCATGCGCGTGAAGCGCTCGTGGGCCTCCTGGACGTACCCGGTGCCCAGCGTGGTGCAGTCGATCTGGGTGGCCAGCAGCTCCCGCAGGTACGCCTTGTTCGGCTCGAACGTCACCGGCGGCGGCAGCTCGGGAGCCAGCACCTGGTCGGGATCCCGCCCGTCGAACCGCTTGAACAGCTCGCAGGCCAGCCGCAGGTGCTCGATCTCCATGTTCAGGTGCAGCTCCCAGACGGCCTTCACCCTGGGGTCGGACTCGGTCTCCATGAACGAGTGGTAGAGGTAGCACTCGTTGTACTCGTGGTTGAGCAGCATCTCCCACCAGCTCTCGCCCGGGTCGACCAGCGACTCGTAGTGGGTGACGTGCTCCTCCTCCACCATGGCGATCTCCTGGTAGAGCTGCCGGGCGATCGGCTCCATGGCCAGCGGCCCGACGTTCATGTAGAAGTTCATGGTCTGCTGCTCGGCCGCCATGACGGTCAGGGCGTGCAGTTTCGACAGCGGCTCGGTGCGGTGCCGGTCGTACGGCTCGCGCACGTTGTCGACCGGGTCCCGGTGGTGCAGGTACGTCGGCCGCCCCGGCATGACCTCGGTGACCCCGTCCACGATCTTCTCGGCCTTGCGGTGCTCGATCATCTCGTAGAGGTTGGCGTACCGGTAGAGGTGGTCGAAGTCCTCCAGCACCCCGAACTGGTACGCCTGCGTCAGGTACGGGTCCGGCTCCATGCGCGCCACCCACGCCGTCAGGTCCACCGCGACCTGCTCGTAGGCGATGGTGGTCTCCAGCACCGACGCGACGCCGGGCAGCAGCCAGTTGACCGCCTTCTGCTGCTGCGCCTCGATGTAGCGCACCCGGGCGAGCTGCCGCTTCAGCTCCAGGTCGGTGCAGTGGCGGGCGAGCTGGTGGCTGAACAGGACCGCCTCGGTCTCGATGCCGTTCATCGTGATGATCCGGCAGCGGGTGTACGGGTCGGCGTGGTCGGGATCGATGGGCGAAACGTTGAGCTCCCGCCAGTCGCGCAGCTGCTCGTCCAGCGGGATGCCCCGCTCCTGAAGTGGGTCGAAGGCCATGTCGCTGCGCCTACCCGCGGCCTGGTGGGGCAACCTCCGCGTTGCGTCGCCGAACGATCCGCGTTCGGTAAGGAGGCGCGTGCCCGACCGGCGCCCGGGTAGGCCGCTGGACGTGGCTGAACACGATGTCATCGACGTGCTGATGGCCCAGCACGGCCAGATCAGGGACCTGTTCGACGAGGTGGAGCAGGCGCCGCCGGAACGGGTGGAGGAGGCGTTCGAGCGGCTGATCCGCCTGCTGGCCGTGCACGAGACCGCCGAGGAGGAGATCGTCCACCCCTACGCGCGCAGGAAGGTGGACGGCGGCCCCGGCGTGGTGGCCGACCGGCTGGCCGAGGAGAACCGGGCCAAGCGGCTGCTCGTCGAGATCGACCGGGCGGGCGTGGACGACCCGGCGTTCTGGGAGAAGCTGGCCGAGCTGCGCACGGCGGTCACCATGCACGCCCGCAGCGAGGAGCGCTACGAGTTCGCCCAGCTGCGCCACAGCACCTCCGTCGTGGAACGCCGGGCCATGGCGGCGGCGGTGCGGGCGGCCGAGGCGGTCGGGCCGCTGCGGCCGCGTCCGGGCGTGGAGTCGGCGACGAAGAACGTCCTGATCGGCACGCCCCTCGCGCTGATGGACCGGGCCCGCGAGATCATCAGGAAGGCCCTGGGGAGCGGCTGACACTTCGTCCCCGGGCGAAATGTCGGTGCGTTAGCGTCGGGGGCATGGAGCACATCGCCCGTGACGCCGACATCGCGCCCGTCGCCGCGCTCATCGCCGACCCCACCAGGGCCGCCATGCTCACCGCGCTGCTCGGCGGCCGCGCCCTGGCCGCCGGCGAGCTGGCCAGGGTCGCCGGGGTGAGCGCCGCGACCGCCAGCGCCCATCTGGCCCGGCTGCTCGACGGAAGCCTGGTCGACGTCGTCCGGCAGGGCCGCCACCGCTACTACCGGCTGGCCGGGCACGAGATCGCCGAGGTGCTGGAGACCCTGGCCAGGGTGAGCGCCCGCCCGCCGGTGCGCTCCCTGCGGCAGTCCCGGCAGGCGCGCCTGCTGGAGGAGGCCCGCACCTGCTACGACCATCTGGCCGGACGCGCCGGCGTCGCCCTGCTCGACCGGCTCAGGGACGGCGGCTTCTACGACCGCCAGGACCTCACCTCCGACGGCGAACGGCTGCTGACGGGCCTGGGCGTGGACGTCGAGGGCGCCCGCAGGACCAGGCGGCGCTTCGCCCCGGAATGCCTCGACTGGACCGAACGCCGGTCGCATCTCGGCGGCGCCCTGGGCGCCGCGATCACCGACGTCCTGCTGGAACGCGGCTGGTACCGGCGCGGATCGGTGCCGCGCGCGGTGGTCCTCACCGACGAGGGCAGGGAGGGGCTGGCGGCGATCTTCCCGAGTAAGGAGCTAACATCGGGTACGCCGGTTACCTAAGCGAGAGAGACGATCATGCGCGACAACGGAGTCGTGAACGTCGGCCCCGAGCCTTTGAGCTTCGACGACGTCATCAAGGTGGCCCGCCACGGCGCCGCCGTGCAGCTCACCGACGACGCGGTGGCCGCCATGGCGGCCGCCCGCCAGCGGGTGGACGAACTTGCCGAGAGCCCCGTGCCCGCCTACGGCGTCTCCACCGGGTTCGGCGCCCTGGCCACCCGGCACATCGACCCCGCGCTGCGCGCCCAGCTCCAGCGCTCGCTGGTGCGCTCGCACGCGGCGGGCAGCGGCCCGGAGGTGGAGACCGAGGTGGTGCGCGCGCTCATGCTGCTGCGCCTGCACACCCTGGCCACCGGCCACACCGGCATCAGGCCGGGCACCGCCAAGACCCTGGCCGCGCTGCTCACCGCCGGCATCACGCCGGTCGTGCACGAGTACGGCAGCCTCGGCTGCTCCGGCGACCTCGCGCCGCTGGCCCACGTGGCGCTGACGCTGATGGGCGAGGGCGTCGTCCGCGACGCCGCGGGGGAGCTCCGGCCCGCCGGGGAGGCGCTCAAGCAGGCCGGCATCGAGCCGGTCGAGCTGGCCGCCAAGGAGGGCCTGGCCCTGATCAACGGCACCGACGGCATGCTCGGCATGCTCATCCTGGCCATCTCCGACCTCACCAAGCTGGTCAGGACCGCCGACATCAGCGCGGCGATGAGCGTCGAGGCGCTGCTCGGCACCGACCGCGTCTTCATGCCGGAGCTCCAGGCCCTGCGCCCGCACCCCGGTCTGGCCAGGTCCGCCGCCAACATGACCAGGATCCTGGCCGGCTCCGGCGTCATGGCCAGCCACCGCGACCCGCAGGCGTGCACCCGCGTCCAGGACGCGTACTCGCTGCGCTGCGCCCCGCAGGTCGCCGGCGCCGCCCGTGACACGATCGCGCACGCCGCCACCGTGGCCGGCTGGGAGCTGGCCAGCGCCGTGGACAACCCGGCCGTGCTCGACGACGGCCGGGTGGAGTCCAACGGCAACTTCCACGGCGCGCCCGTGGGCTACGTGCTCGACTTCCTCGCCGTCGTGGCCGCCGACCTGGCCTCGATGTCCGAACGCCGCACCGACCGCTTCCTCGACGTGGCCCGCAACCACGGCCTGCCCGCGTTCCTGGCCGACGACCCCGGCGTCGACTCCGGCCACATGATCGCCCAGTACACCCAGGCCGCGATCGTCTCGGAGCTGAAGCGGCTGGCCGTGCCCGCCAGCGTCGACTCCATCCCCAGCTCGGCCATGCAGGAGGACCACGTCTCCATGGGCTGGTCGGCGGCGCGCAAGCTGCGCAGGTCGATCGACGGGCTGACGCGGGTGCTGGCCGTCGAGGTGCTCACCGCGGCCCGCGCGCTCGACCTGCGCGCCCCCCTGGAGCCCGCGCCGGCGACCGCGGCCGTGGTCAGGGCGCTGCGCGAGAACGTGCCCGCGCCGGGCCCCGACCGCTTCCTCGCGCCGGAGATCGAGTCCGCCGTGCGGCTGGTGGCCGAGGGCGGCGTCGTGGCCGCGGTGGAGTCGGTCACCGGGCCGCTCGACTAACCCCCGCTCAGCGGGGGAGGGCGACGATCAGGTCCATCTCCATCACCAGCCCCGGCCGGAACAGCTTCGACACCTCGACGGTCGTGCTGGCCGGGGGAGTGCCGGTGACGTACCGGTTGCGCACGTCCCTGAGCTGGAGGATGTCGTCCATGTCCGTCAGGTACGTGCGGATGAAGGCGACGTCCTGCCAGGTCGCGCCCTGGTCGGCCAGGATGCGCGTGGTGACCGCGAAGATGTGCTCGGCCTGGTCCTTCAGCGAGCCGGGGGCGACCACGCGCCCCTGCTCGTCGAAGGCGGCCTGGCCGGAGACGTAGAGCATGTCGCCGACCCGGACGGCGTGCGAGTACGCGCCGTTCGTGGCCGGGATCGTGGACAGGTTCAGCGGCACCGCGCGCGCGGCCGGGGCGCCCCCGACGTGCTCGGCCACCGCCGTCAGGTCGCGTTCGCCCAGTCCGGCCGCCCGCGCCTCCTGCAGGCGCCGCTGGGCGGCCGTGGCCATCGACGCGCCCTCCCACGCCGCCAGCTCCAGGTCCTTGGCGGCCAGGCCGAGCGAGTACCGGGTCTCGGCGGCGGGCGTGCGCAGCCGTTCGGCGACCTGGCCGAGCGGCGTGCCGGCCAGCACGTCGAGCAGCGCGTCCCGGTCCACGCCGTGCGCCGCCCCGTACGCCAGCGTCTCGGCGACCAGCACCTGCGCGGGCACGATCGCGCTCATGACGGCGATCTTCATCGCCGCGCCGGACCCCAGCGGCCCGGTCTCGCGCACGCCGCCGAAGACGGACAACACCTCGCGGCAGCCCGACACGTCGCCGCCGGCCAGCACCACCAGCGAGCCGTCCGCCGCCGGGCCCACGCTGCCCAGCACCGGCGCGTCCACCAGCGCGACCGACGCGGGCAGCAGCTCACGCAGCTCGCGCACCGCCTCCGGGCCGATCGTGGACATCTCCACCACCGTCGCGCCGGGCCGCAGACCGGGCAGCGCGGCCGTCAGCACCTCGCGCACCGCCGCCGGGTCGCTGAGCATGCTGATCACCAGCTCGGCGCCCTCCACCGCCTCGGCGGCCGTCACACCGGTCCCGCGCCGCCACGTCGTCACGTTGTGCCCGGCCTCCACGAGTCGCCGAGCCATGGGGACGCCCATGCGTCCCTGTCCGAGAAATGCAATCACGGGAACAGTGAACAGGGATGCGAGGTATTCCACCACCGACTAGATTGCATGGCAGCCATGCATGAGACGAATGCCTTCGACCTCCAAGCCCTCCGCCTCTTCGACGAGGTGGCCAGGAGCGGTTCCTTCACCGCCGCCGCCGAGCTGCTCGGCTACACCCAGTCCGCGGTCTCCCGGCGCATCGCCGCGCTGGAACGGGCCGGCGGCGGCCCCCTGTTCGAACGCCTGGCGCGCGGCGTGCGCCTGACCCCCGCCGGCACGGCCCTGCACCGGCACGCCGTCGCCGTGCTCGACCGGCTGGCCCGCGCCGGCGAGGAACTGGCCGCCATCCACGCCGGGCGCGGCGGCACGCTGCGCGTGGGCGCGTTCGCCACCGCCAACGTCGACCTCATGCCCTCCACGCTGAAGCGCTTCCTGGCCGCCCACCCCGGCGTCGAGCTGCGGATGACGGAGGCGCTGACCTCGCGGCTGATGGAACGCCTGCACGCCGGGGCGCTCGACGTGGCCGTGATCAGCGACTACCCGGCCGGACTGCCGGCCGATGACGCCCGGCTCGTCCGGCTCTGCCAGGACCGGCTGCTCGTCGCGCTGCCCGCCGGCCACCCGCTGGCCGCCGAGCCCGACGTGGACCTGCGCGACCTGGCCGAGGAGAGCTGGATCGAGGCCGCGCCGCGCGGGCAGCCGACGCCGCTGGTGGCCGCGTGCGCCGCCGCCGGGTTCACGCCGCGCGGCGGGCTGCGGGTGGCCGAATGGTCGGGCAAGTTCGGGTTCGTCGCCGCCGGGTTCGGCGTGACGCTGGTGCCCGAGCTGGCCGCGCGGGCGGTGCCGCCGAACCTGGTGCTCAAACCGCTGCGCGCGGCCACCCCCGTCCGCACGGTGTACGCGGCCCTTCCCGAGGTTCCCCTGCCCTCCGCGCTGCAACTGGTCGAGATGCTGGGACAATGGGAGATGTGTACGACGGTTTCGCCCACTTAAACGGTCATCTCGCCACCGGACTCCGCGACGTGACGACCGACCTCGCCGCCCTCGACGGCGAGGGCTGGTGGGCCGTCGTCGTCGACTACGAGGGCACGGCGACCTGCGCCCGCTTCGACCGCGTGCGCCCGTCCGCGCTGCCCTCGCCCAGGAGCCCTTGGCACGGTCCACATCCGGGCCAGTGGCATACCTCGCTCGACCGGGCCGCCTACGAACGCGGCGTGCGCGCGATCCGCGACCACATCGAGCGGGGCGAGGTCTACCAGGCCAACCTCTGCCGCGTCCTGTCCGCACCCGTCCCGCCCGGCGCCGACCCGCTGGCGCTGGCCGCGCGGCTGGCCGAGGGCAACCCGGCCCCGTACGCCGCCGTCGTCGACGTGCCCGGGCTGAGCGTGGTGTCGGCCTCGCCGGAGCTCTACCTGTCGCGCGAGGGCGACGTCGTGGAGTCCGGCCCCATCAAGGGCACCGGCGTCACCGCCGCCGACCTGCTGGAGAAGGACTACGCCGAGAACGTCATGATCGTCGACCTGGTCCGCAACGACCTGGGCCGAGTCGCGGCGGTCGGCTCGGTCGAGGTGCCCTCCCTGTGCGCGGTCGAGGAGCATCCGGGTCTCGTCCACCTCGTCTCCACCGTGCGGGCCAGGCTCGCGCCAGGAGCGGGCTGGCCGGAGCTGTTCGCCGCCACTTTCCCGCCCGGGTCTGTCACGGGCGCGCCCAAGTCGTCCGCTCTGCGCATCATCAATGAGCTCGAACCCGTCCCCCGGGGGCCCTACTGTGGTGCCGTGGGCTGGGTCGACGCCGACCGGGGCAGGGCGGCGCTGGCCGTGGGCATCAGAACATTCTGGATCTCAGCAGGCGAGATCCGCTTCGGCACCGGCGCGGGCATCACGTGGGGCAGCGACCCCGCGCGTGAATGGTCCGAGACCGAGCTGAAGGCGTCCAGGCTCATCTCACTGGCATCCTCAGGAGGAAACGCATGAACATCCCTGTCTGGGTCAACGGGGAACTGATCGACCCCGCGCAGGCCACCGTCTCCGTGTTCGACCACGGGCTCATGGTCGGCGACGGCGTCTTCGAGACGATCAAGATCGTCGACGGCGAGTCGTTCGCGCTCACCCGGCACCTCGACCGGCTCACCCTCTCGGCCCAGCGCATGGACCTGCCCGAGCCCGACGTCGAGGCCATCGCCGAAGGCGTCGGCAAGCTGCTGGCGGCCGCCCCCGCCTGGCCGCTCGGCCGCATCCGCATCACCTACACCAGCGGTCCTGGCCCGCTCGGCTCCGACCGGGGCAACCAGGGAACCACCTCGATCGTCATCGTCGACGAGCAGAAGCCGTTCCCCGAGACCGCCAACGTGGCCGTGGTCCCCTGGCCGCGCAACGAGCGCGGCGCGCTGTCCGGCGTCAAGAGCACCTCCTACGGCGACAACGCCAAGGCCCTGCTGCACGCCAAGAACCAGGGCGCCGGGGAGGCGATCTTCAGCAACCTCGCGGGCGACCTGTGCGAGGGCACCGGCTCCAACATCTTCATCGTGCGCGACGGCCGCCTGATCACCCCCACGCTCGCCTCCGGCTGCCTGGCCGGCGTCACCCGCGCGCTGGTGCTCGAATGGTGCGGCGGCGAGGAGACCGACGTCCCGCTGCAGGCCCTGTACGAGGCCGAGGAGGCGTTCCTCACCTCCACCACCCGCGACATCCAGCCGATCAGGCTGGTCGACCGGACCGAGCTGCCCACCGCGCCCGGCCCGATCACCGCCAAGGCCATGCGGATCTTCGCCGAGCGCGCCGCCGCCGACCTCAACCCCTGACCCGCCCTCGACAGGGCCCCGCCTCCGGGGCCCTGTCCCTTCATCCGTCAGTACGACTTCTGCGTCTGGACGTTGAACTCGTCCATCTTCACCTGCTTGGCCGGATCGGTGATCGGGTCGTCGATGCGCAGCACGTCCAGGCCCTCGCGCATGTCGCTGGAGTAGATGTAGCCGTTGTAGTAGTAGGCCGACCACGAGCCGGCGATGCCGCCCTCCGGGTACGGACGCCGCTCGAAGAAGCCGATCTCCTTCGGGTTGGCCGAGTCGGTGAAGTCCCAGATCGACACCCCGCCCTGGTACCAGGACTGCACCATGACGTCCCTGCCCTTCACCGGGATCAGCGAGCCGTTGTGGGCCACGCAGTTCTCGTCCGGCTCCTGGTTCCGCGGGATCTTGAAGTAGCCGCGGCGCTCCAGCTTGCCGTTCACCAGGTCGTACACGGCGTCGGCGCCCTTGGTGCGCGGCGTGCCGGCGTCGCAGGTGGCCTGGCTGCCGCCGCCCAGCTCGTCCCCGAAGACGACCTTCGTCGCGTCGTTGTTGAACGTCGCCGAATGCCAGATCTGGAAGTTCTCGGTGTCGCGGATCTGCTGGATCACCCGTGGGTTGACCGGGTCGGAGATGTCGAGCAGCACGCCGTCGCCGAAGCAGGCCGCCGCGGCGAGCTTCTTCTCCGGGTAGGCGGTGATGTCGTGGCAGCCCGCGAACATCTCGGTGTTCTGCTCCTGGGGGAAGATGTTCGGCTGCGCCACGACCTTGGCGGATTTGGGGTCGTCCAGCGGGATCTCCACGATCTGGATGTTCTGGTGCGGCGGCGAGCAGGTCCGCGAGTCCGGCTCGGGCCCGGGGGAGGAGACGTAGACGTAGAGCTTGTCGTCGGTGGGGACCATGGTGTGGGTGTGGGAGCCGCAGTCCGTCAGCACCGCGCCGACGTAGCGCGGGCGCTTCTTGTCGCTGATGTCGAACAGGCGCAGACCCTCCCAGTCGCGGGTCTCCTCGTTGGAGTCGCAGCCCGCGCTGCCGCGCGGCTCGTCGACCGAGAGGATCAGCAGGTCGCCGTGCACGCTGACGTCGTTCTGCTGCGCCGGGCAGGACACCTGGCTCACCGTCTTCGGCTTGGCCGGGTCGCTGATGTCGTAGATCGTGAAACCGGCGAAGTTCCCGACGAACGCGTAATCGCCCTGGAAGGCCAGGTCGGTGTTGAAGTTGTCGTCCCCGGCGAACGGGCCGGAGCGCGGGACGTTCGCCACGTGCTTGACGTTGGCGCTGGTCAGCACCTCGCCCGTGCCTGAGGCCGTGCCGGACGCCGTGCCGCTCTCCTTCGAGGAGGCGGGCCCCGGGTCGCCGGCCGACGGCGGTTCCGCCGCGCACGCCGAGGCCAGCAACAACGCCGCGCACAACACCGCTCCGCGCAACTTGGCGAAGATCAACACGCGTCCCCTTTATCTCTCGTGGCTCACTATGGAAGGTATGCCAGCACGTTGGTGGCCGCGTACGATCTCCATCACAGTTGTGATGACATTTGCGCTTTCGGCCTGTTCTCAGCCGCCTGCCCCGGACATCCCGGTCGTCGGGACGGACGCCCCCGTCCTGGTGCCCGCCGGCCCCGGTGCCCCGGCCAGGACGGCGACCCCCGGGGAACGCGTCGGCCCGAGCCCGGCCCCCACCCTCGCCGCCGACGTGCGCTTCGCCGAGGCGATGATCCCGCACCACCGGCAGGCGCTGGAGATGACCTCCCTGGTCGAGGCCCGTACGACCACCCCGGTCATCCGCGCGCTCGCCCGCTCGATCACCGCCGCCCAGACCCCCGAGATCAGGTCCATGACCGTCTGGCTAGCCGAACTGGGCCGCCCGGCCCCCGCCGGCCACGACCACGGCGCGGCGGCCGGCTACGGCATGGCCACCGAACAGCAGCTGAACGCCCTGCGAGGGGCCAAGGGGACCGCGTTCGACCAGCTGTTCCTGCGCCTGATGACCCGGCACCACCAGGGGGCGGTGAAGATGGCGGGGGAGGAGCTGGCCGGCGGCCGCGACTACCGCATGCGCCTGCTGGCCAGGGACGTCTACTCCGGCCAGAGCATCGAGATCGAACGCATGCGCCAGGCCGCGACCACGCTCCCGTCCCTCCCGTCCTGACGCCGCACATGCCGAGGCCCCGGCGTCGGGGTGGACGCCGGGGCCTCAGGTGCGACGGTTCAGGACGGCCAGAGCATGTTGGTGAGCTCGGCGTCCAGGTCCATGAAATCGGTCTCGCGCCCCGCGGGCACCTTCTCGTACGTCCGGTGGAGGAACTCCGTGAGGGGGGCCAGCGGCACTTCGAAGAGCGCCTGCCCGAACGGCGAGGTGAGGCTGATGTGCAGGGTGCGCTCGCCATCGGCGCGTGCGGGCCATACCTGCACGTCGCCGTCGCCGACCCGCCGCACGATGCCTACGGTCAGCAGTTCACGAGCAAAGATCCACTCGACCGGCTCGTCGTTCCCTACGTGGAAGGCCATGCGGATGGCATACGGATCGTCGGCTGTGTAGCTCAGTCCGGCGAGCAGGGGGACGGTAGTACGGTCGGGGACCACTAGCCGAAGGCCAAGCTCGGCGGAGACGGTGGTGCTGTTCATCGTCAGCCAAACCTTTTCGTCGTAGGTCCCCTCTTCGGGGCTTTCACTGCTCTGACGGACTTCGTCCTGAGCTATGACGCGGAACGAAGAAACCTGTAGGAAAGATTCCGCCTCAAGGGCCTTCTGTAACGCACATCACAGCTGGACATTTAGGCATCTACCTGGCTAAACGGCATCAATCGGGTCGTATTTGCGAGGGTTTTGCTGTTGTAGAGCCTGCCCCGACGGGCTCGACCAAGAACGTTTCTACCGAAAAGATCGCGATCGGTGTCTTCCGGGACACGTCGATGGTATGACACCGACCCACCACGCCGATGGGCAACCGCCGCCTTTCGCTCGAATCCCTCGCGCCAGGAGCTCCCGAAGATCGCCCCGCGACCGCTCCGTTTCGCCACCACCCCGAGAGTGCGGTATGGTTTTCCCCGTCAGCACCGCAAGGCGCCGACAGGGCGGGCGATTAGCTCAGCGGGAGAGCGCTTCGTTCACACCGAAGAGGTCACTGGTTCGATCCCAGTATCGCCCACTCGTAAGGTGCAGGTGGAGGGGTTTCGGAGATCATCCGAAGCCCCTTCTCTCATGTCTGGGGGTCGACGGGAGCCATCCCGTCGGCTTCTCACCGAAGATGATGTTCATCGTCCGGGCACCCTTGGTGATCATTGGCCGGAGCTGGTGGCGGTAGACCGCCTCGGTGACGCTGGTGCCCGCGTGTCCGACGAGATCCGCGATCGTCTCGATCGGTACGCCCTGATCGCTCATGATCGAGACGAACGAGTGACGTGGCGGGTGTGGTGCTGTCTGAGGGCTTGGGCCGCCGGCTTCGGCAGCTCCAGCGTGCGGCGTGACTTGCGGGTCTTGGTGTCTCCTCCTTCCCGGACGGTCCGCCAGACGTAGATGGCGAACTTCTTGTGCTTGAACCCTGCCTCGGTGACCGGTTGCCATGCTTGAGGCTCGGCATTCAGGTGACGACGTGATCCCACTGGAGTGCTCGGGCCTCTTCGGTGCGGATGCCCGTGGCAGTACGGCGTAGATCTCCGCAAGGTGGTGGTGGCCGGCTTGTCGGCGAGTTGGTCGAGCCACGCGTCCACGTGATCGGCACGTAGTTGCTTGAGGCTGGTCTTCCCTAGGTTCGGGATGACATGCGTCTCGGCGAGGATGCGGAGCTTGGTGCTCGTGCCCTCGCACGTAGACGCCGTCCTGCCGGCGGGGACGGTCGTCGTATCCGCCGAAGACCTTCGCCTCGCTGTCCGCCACTCCTCCCTGCCGTACGGCGACTCGACGCGGGCGCAGAAGGTGTTGGCCGCGAGGGACCGCTCCGTGCCGCGCTCGACGCTAGCCTGCCCCCAGAGGAGGAGACCGATGACGGACACTGGCGGTGTGCTGAGCGCCATCGACGCGTGCCTTGAGGGCATGCTCTACGACGACGCGATGAGACGGGCTCCAGACGAGCCAGACCCGACGCCGAAGCTGGACGGCGCAACGGTGTCTCTCACGTTCGTGGACGAGGTCACGAACTGGCCGAACCCGGAACCCGCACTTGCGGCGTTCTCCCAGTTCGCCGCCGAGCTGCAGCGCGCGGCCCGCTCGATCAGCGAAGGCGTCAGCCAGGTGCTGGCGCCCTCCTTCGACGCGTTGCAGGTCGCCTTCCACAAGCGCGCCCATGGCGAAGACGGCAAGCACCGTCGCCGCTTCTCGACCTGCAATCCGGCAGGCTTCCCAAAGAGCATGTCGATCAACCGCAACGAGTACCACCGGGGGCGTCGGTGACGTTCCTCCTCGACCTCGACGAGCCCTCCACCCGAGAGCACGTCACCCGGTGCGCGGCCTGCAAGCACACCCTCAAGACCCCTGAGTCCCGCGCTCTCGGCATCGGCCCTGACTGCGCTTCCAAGCTCGGGATCACACCTCGCAAGCCTCTACGCATCACTGGTGTCCCTACCGGGTGGGACGTGGAGGGACAGATCGATCTGCTGGAGGAACCCCATGAATGAGAAGCCCCTGCCGTTACCCACCTCTCTGCGGGTGGCCCGAACCCTCCTGTGTATCCAGCTGGTGTTGATGGCCCTGCCTCTCGTCATCATGCTCGTGGACTTCAAACAGCAGGCCATAGCCGGGGCACTGCTGATCCCCGTCCTGTTCGAGTTCATAGTCGGCGCGGCCATCGGCCTGGTCGTGGCCAAGATGAGGTCACGCCGGCCGTGGGTCCGGTGGACAGCGCTGGCAGTCGAGGCGCTGCTCACGGTCGGCCAGGCTTGGGGAGTGATCGCCGACCCGAGCGTGGCTGGCTTGGCCGGCCTCGCCCTCGCCTTGGGAGTGATCTCCTGTCTCCTGTCGCCGACTTCGACCGCCTGGTACAAGCAGATGGCTCCGGAAGGAACGACACCATGAGTGAACTCGGGAGCACTTCTGCAGTGGTCGGGTGAAGGCTGGTTGCTCTGCATCTCGGAGAGCCGTACGAGACCCCGGACGCTCGATGGCCGATCACGCGTCGCGCGGATGTGCTCCCGTGATCGCCCGCGCTTTGACATCGCTGATTCGCCTGATCAAGCCCGCCCTGCTGCCCATGTGAATCTCGCGCGGGCTGGGAATTTGAATCGACCGGAACCTTTGACTGCTCTGGCCCTCACTTCTTCGACACGTATGGTCTCTTCGCCGTCGAATGCGACGCCACCCTCTGGTCATGAGAGAAAGCTCATCATCATCTGAATGTCCAGATATGGCGTATGAGTCAGGTGTAGTCGGTCATAAGACGTTACTGCCACAAGACGCTTCTCCTGCGGACTCAAACGCCAGACCACCCAAAACGAGGTATATCGGTAAAAGCTAGGCGTTGATATGGTCTATCTCATCACGTGAGGCCGTGATTGGCTGTTGCATCCAAGGGGGCCAACCGGAGACCGTGCGGGACGAACTGCTGAGACCTGCGCTGACCTTCCAGAACTGAACTTGCCTTGGGGCCTGAATCAAGCAGGATGGATCGACGCGATGAGATCCTGGTTCGAGTCCTGTCGCGGGAGCTTGGATGAGCTCAGACCGGGACCCGGATTTCGGCTGGTACGCGCCATCGCGTCCGCTCTCATGCTGGCTGCTCCCACTGAGCGCCAGGCCTGCCCTTGACCTCCCAGCGGAAGGACTCCACCGGCCTCCCGGCCCGATACCACCGGAATCATGCATCAGTCACGCTGAGCGAAACCAACCCCAGACTTGTGAATCATCGAGATCAGTCGCTGTGATCACGGTGAGACCTTCCTCTGCGAAGATCACCGCCTCGGCCCGTGTCGGCGGAAGTACCGGGCCCATTGTGAGGAGAACATCACCTTATGGGGCGATGGACGACGGTTGCGGTCCTCACCTTCACTGGATCGACCCTCTGTGGCGTGCCTGCCTATGGCGCCGCCACGGCTGACGATCCGGTCGCGGCGATCCAGCGCCAGTTGGTCGATGGGCACGGCGTGCGGATCACCGAATACAGCACGTTCAACTCGGGCCCAGTCTTCGGGTGGGAGCGTTTCAAGCCCACTCAGGGTGTCGTCGGATTCGGTGCCGGCAAAGTGGTGGCGACGGATCTGTGGGATCACCAGTTGGGGGAGGCGGGCGTTCGCGATATCTGCATCGGCGATCGTGAATGGGAATACGACCCAAAAGAGAAGAGGCTGCCGGCCGGCAAGAAATGGGTCACTTTCAAGTGGCCATGCCGACTACGCCTGGAGACGGGATATCTACGTTTGGACAGGCCGGCTGTGCTCGCAGCCGTACTGGCGACCACGACGTCTACGAAGGCTTCGGGGATCTACGACGGCTCGCCCACGACCCTCCACGAGGGCTCGATCACGTTCCGGCAATTGTGGAAGGTCAGGCCGGATCTGCGCGGGGACACGCTGAAGGATGAGCACGGCGAGTGGGGAATCGACTGGCGGCTGTGGATTGGCGAAGACGGCCTCGTGCGGCGCGCATGGTCCAAGTGGCGGGAACCCGAAGGAGACAAATGGAAGGGCGCAACCAACGGGCAGGGGTGGTTCGGCTACATCCATGACGTCCGCTACTCGGACTGGGGGATGAAACTCACCATCAAGCCCCCACCCACCGCTCAGGTCATCGACAGCGACAAGGTGAAACGTTGAGTGTCCAGTAGTGCTTTGTTGGGTTCGTCGGTGGTCGTTCTTCGCGGCTTCCAGTGGGTGACGAACCGAGTGACACCCGAGTGCTATCGCCTGCTCACTAGCGCCTTGTCGAGCCAGGCATCCATGTGATCGGCGCGTAGCTGCTTGAGCTTCTCTGGGGTCGGGATGACGTGCGTCTCCGGAAGGATCGGTTCCGAGGAGCCCGTCCGCCGCCGCCCGCAGCTTCGTGTCCAGCCTGACGTCCTTCGCGGCGTTCTGCGTGACTGTTCGGGACGAGTGGCGCCAGTGATCATGGAGGAGGCGTCCGTCTGGTGGGGCGTCCAGGCGGACGAACCGGGCCCACGCGCTCGCGCCGGCGCAGAGGTGGAGCCCAGCCTCGGTGATCCGCCGTGGCATGGGGTGCTGCGGCTGGTCAGGATGGGGTGGTGGGCCGCGCCGGCACGCCATGCCCGCAGCACACCTTCGAGGATCGGGCGCGGTTCGTTCGTGGGTGTCATTCCTGAGGACGATCTCCAGCGAGCTCTACCCTCCTGGGTTGAGTCGGAGGTCCTCCGCACGTCAGAGGCGGCGGGCGTGCGCGGTTGGCAGCGTGAAGGGGGTGAAACGTGCATTCATCATCACCGCCCTGGTTGTCGCGCTGGCCGGCTGCGGATCGACCCCGCCGCAGCGTCTGACGGTCCCGAAGCCGGCGGGGCCGCATCCCGTCGGGACCGTCTCGGTCCACCTGGTGGATCAGTCCCGTCCGGATCCCTGGAACGGCTCCGGCAGGAGGCGGGAGCTGATGGTCAGCCTGTGGTACCCGGCCCGGGACGTGCAGGCCCACCCGGTCGCCCCCTGGATGCCGAGGGCGGCGGCGGACCGGTACCTGAAGATGAACGACCTGGAGCCGGGCTCGGTGCTGCTGGACAGGACCGACGGCCACGAGGGCGCGCCCGCCGACACGAGCCTGGGGGAGCTGCCGGTCGTCCTGTACTCGCCGGGCGCCAACGCCTCGCGCGCGTACGGGACCGGCGTCGTCGAGGAGCTGGCCAGCCGGGGATACGCGGTGGTCACCGTCGATCACCCCTATGACGCGGCGGTGGTGGAGTTCCCCGGCGGCCGGGTGGAGACGGGGGTCGAGGTGACCGATTTCGCCAAGGCGGTCGATGTCCGGGTGGCCGACGTGCGTTTCGTCCTGGACAGCCTGCCTGCCCTGGAGGAGAAGGTGCCCGGCCGTGCCGGGAAGCCGATCTTCGACCTCGCGCGGATCGGGATGTTCGGGCATTCGCTCGGCGGCGCGGCCACCTCCTCCGCCATGTACGCCGACCCGCGGATCAAGTCCGGGCTCGGCCTGGACGGCGCCGTCTTCGGCAAGGTGGCGAAGTCCGGCCTCGACCGGCCGTACATGGTCGTCGACACCGACGGGAAGGGCGGCATGGCCACCAATCCGACACTGCGTGCCTTCTGGGACGGGTTGCGGGGATGGCGGCTCAACGTGACGCTCAAGGGGGCGGCGCACAACTCCTTCGGCGACGACGTCCTGCTCATCCCCATGTCGGCCGGGCCGCTGGGGCTGGGGAAGGAGCAGCTGGAGGAGGTCGTCGGGACGATCCCGGCCGAGCGGGCGCTGGCCTTCCAGCGCGCCTACCCGCTGGCCTTCTTCGAGCAGACGCTGCGCGGCCGTCCGCAGGCGTTGCTGCGAGGCCCGTCAGCCGCCTTCCCCGAGGTCTCCTACCGCCGCTGACGGCGCCCGCCCGCCGGCCGTGACCACGCCGCCCTCGTAGGCGGCGATGACGAGCTGCGCCCGGTCGTGCGCGGCGAGCTTGGCCAGCAGGCTGCGGACATGGGTCTTGACCGTCGCCTCCCCGATGCCGAGCCGCTCGGCGATCCGCGGGTTGGTCAGCCCCCTGGCCACCAGCACCAGCACCTCGCGCTCCCGTCCGGAGACCTGGGCCAGCCCCGCCGCCAGCCCGGCCGGGATCGCGGCGGGCTCGCGCCGGGCGAACTCCGCGATCAGCCGCGTGGTGACCGACGGGGCCAGCAGCGCCTGCCCCTCCCCGACGATGCGCAGCGCCTCCAGCAGGTCGCCGGGGCCGGTGTCCTTGAGCAGGAATCCGCTGGCTCCGGCGCGCAACGCCCCGTAGACGTACTCGTCGAGATCGAACGTGGTCAGCATCAGCACCCGTGTCCCGGCGGTCGCCGGGTCGGCCCGGATCAGCTCGGTGGCCCTGATCCCGTCGAGGCCGGGCATGCGGACGTCCATGAGCACCAGGTCGGGCCGCAGGTCGCGGGCCAGTTCCACGGCCTGCTGCCCGGTGCCGGCCTCGCCGGCGGTGGTCAGGCCGGGGGCGGTGTCGATCAGCCTGCGCAGGCCCGCGCGCAGCAACGCCTGGTCGTCGGCGATCAGTACCGTGAACGTGCTCACCTGTCGTCCTCCCCGGACCCGGACCCGCTCGGCAAGGGCAGTCGCGCGCGGACGGCGAAGCCGCCGCCGGGCTCCGGCCCGGCCGAGAACGTCCCGCCGTGCAGGATCACCCGCTCTTCCAGCCCGGCCAGCCCGTGTCCTCCCGTACGCGGCGCACCCCCGCGACCGTCGTCGACGATCTCGACCACCACTTCCACCACTTCGCGCCGCGCCCGGGTGACGACGGTCACCCGGCACCGGGCCGGGCCGGCGTGTCTGAGCACGTTGGTCAGCGACTCCTGCACGAGGCGATGGACGACCAGGGCCGCCTCGCCGCCGAGCGCGAGGCCGGGCTGGACGTCGAGCTCCACCCGCACGTGACCGTCCGGGATCGCCGCGACCAGCTCGCGCAGCGTCTCCACCATGCGCGGCGCGCCGTCGTCCCGATCGTCCGGGATGTCGCGGAGCAGGCCCAGAAGGCCGCGCAAGTCCGTGAGCGCCTTCCGGCTGGTCTCCTCGATGATCGACAACGCCTCCCCGGCCTCCTCGGGGTGCGTGGCGGCAACGTGGTTGGCGATGCCGGCCCGCATGGAGATCAGGCCCATGCTGTGGGCGACGACGTCGTGCACCTCACGAGCCACCCGCAGCCGTTCCGCCGTCGCCGCGGCCTGCGCCGACCGTGCGACGGCCTGCGCGGCGTACGCGCGCTGCTCCCGTACGGCGAGCCCGATGGTCCAGGCCAGGCCGAGCAGCAGCCAGGCGAAACCGCACGCCGAGGCCGCCTCCGTCCAGGAGGGGGTGCCGATCGCGGCGCCGGCGGCGGTCACCGCCAGCGCGGACACCAGCGCCGTCACCGCCGTCCGGCGCGCCTGCAGCAGCGCCACCGCGTGCAGGGCCACGGCCAAGGGCACGAACGCCTCCTGCCACCCGGCGAACGGCGCCATCACCGCCGACACCAGGACCGCCGCGCACACCGGCACGGGCCACCGGCGCCGCACCGCCGTCGGCAGGCAGGCCAGCGCGATCACCGGCACGGCCACGAAGGGCGGCACCCCGGCGGACTCGGGCACCAGCACCGCCGGCACCGAGAACCCGGCGGCCAGGGCGACGGCCGCGAACACGTCGACGGCGACCCAATGTCCCGGCCGCAGCCTGCGCGCGATCAAGGGACGCCGTTCCGCCATGCGCCCACCCTAGACGGGCCGGCCACGGCGGCGTGCGCGATGTGGATCATGAAGCAGGCGCGGGCCCTTGTGCCGCTGCGCGATCTAAAGTGCGGGCATGTCGTACGTGCTCCACGGTGTCGTCGGTGAGTTCGACCGTCTCCGCTCCCTTTCGGGCGAAGTGCCGCAGGCTGTGGTGGCGCCTCTCGGGCAACGCCTGGGGCTGCTGCCGGTGACCGACGAGATCTTCGGCGAGCCGACCGGCGCGCGGCAGGAGAGCGGGCCGTTCACGCTCATGTCCCCGGGGCTCGCCGGAAGGCTGAAGGACTGGTCCCGCGGCGGCCAGGTCGCCTACGTGGAAGCGGACTTCTGGGGTGGCCGCGGCAGCCAGGCCGCCGTCCTGTGGGAGAACGGCTGTCGCAGCTGGGGGCCCGAGCACGCCTCGATCCAGGCCGGCCCGCCGCGCGACGACTGGCCGATCAACGCCGTGCTCGCGCGCCTCGGAGCGGTCAGAGCAGGTGCGGCGGACCTGTTCGACGCGGTCGGCCTCGGGCGGGAACGCGACCTGGAAGGGTGGCGCCGGGCGGCCCTGGATGCCCTGGACGCCCCCGGTTTCGACGCGTGGGAGGCCGCATGCCGCGCCAGGGAGGAGGCCGACGCCCGCGCCGCCGCCGAACGTGACAGGTACGCCAGGCGTGACGACGTCCCCGTCGTGCTCGACGGCAGGACGGTGATGCGAATGCTCGGCCTCCCGCCCTCCCCGATGGTGGGGGCCGCGATCCGGCATCTGCAGGAGGTTCACCTGGAACGCGGTCCCCTCACCCGCGACGAGGCCGCCACCGAGCTTCGCCGCTGGGCCCGGAGCTTCCGGAGCACCCGATGATGAACGCTGCGCCCGGCGGCACTGACGTGCCGGTGGCTTCCGCCCGAGCGCCAGGCCGAGACGGCCGCCGAGCGCCAGGCCGAGACGGCCGCCTGAGCGCCAGGTCGAAACGGCCGCCCGCGGCGATTTGGCCCATCCAAAAGACCGGGAATTGGCTCTAGGTTGACGCTGATGTCGCCCGCCTAAGATCCACGATCATGAATTCTCTTCCGATGCGTCTCATCGCCGCGGGCGCCTTCGTGGCGATGGCCGCGGCGGCCACACCCGCGTACGCCGCCGCGCCCGCCGGCGACGCCGTGGTGAACGGCTCGCTGGACAACGGGGTCAAGGGCTGGTGGGCGTCCAAGAACACGCCGATCAAGGTGACGGGCGGGCGCCTGTGCGCCGAGGTGCCCGCGGGGGGTGACAACGTGTGGGCCGCGATGGTGGGGCAGAGCGGCATCGAGGTCCGGGGCGGCCAGACCTACCAGTTGAGCTTCGAGGCGACCGCCACGAAGACGACGAGGATCAGGTCGCTGGTCCAGGGCGGCGGCACGAAGCCCGCCGCGATCGTGGACGGCTACCCCGAGGTCGGCACCAGCTCCAGGAAGTTCACCTACGCGGCCACGGCCAAGGTGTCGGACTCGGAGGCTCAGGTGTTGTTCCAGGTGGGCGGCGCGGACGCGCCGTACACGTTGTGCCTGGACAATGTCTCTCTCGTGCCCGTGCACCAGAGCGTCGTCAACGGCTCGCTGGACAACGGGGTCAAGGGCTGGTGGGCGTCCAAGAACACGCCGATCGAGGTGACGGGCGGACGGCTGTGCGCCGAGGTGCCCGCGGGCGGTGACAACGTGTGGGCCTCGATGATCGGGCAGAGCGGCATCGCCGTGGAGGCCGGGAAGGCGTACCGGCTGAGCTTCAAGGCGTCGGCGACGCGGCCGGTGAAGATCAGGTCGGTGGTCCAGGACAGCGGCTCGAAGCCCGCCGCGATCGTGGACGGCTACCCCGAGGTGGGCACCGGGTCCAGGACCTACTCCTACCAGAACACCGCCAAGACCTCGGACCAGGAGGCCCAGGTGTTGTTCCAGGTGGGCGGTGCGGACGCGCCGTACACGCTGTGCCTGGACGACATCCTGCTCACCGACTAGAACGCCGGGCGCAGCGGTCCGGCCGTCCTGGCGCGAGCCCGGCGGACCGCTGCGCCGGTGGGGCCGCCGGTCACCGAGGTTCGTCCGGCGCGCCGGTGACCGGCACGCCGCCCTGCGCCGCCGCGCGTGCCCGCTGCTTCTTCTCGCGGATGACCGCGTGGGCGTCGGCGACGGGGCCGAGGTGCCGGAGCTTGTCGGGGTTGACGATCGAGCGGATGCTCTGGATGCGTCCGTCCAGGATGTCGAGCGTCCAGATGCTGACGATCCGGCCGTCGCGGTCGCGGATGATCGCGCCCGGCTGGCCGTTCACCTCGTGCGCCTCCAGCGCCGCGCCGATCCGGGCGAACGGCGCGACGGCGGCGGACAGCACCCGCGCCACCTTCGCGAGGCCGAGGACGGGCAGCGTGCTGCCGATCTTGCCGCCGCCGTCGTTGACCAGCCGGACGTCGGCGGCCAGCAGTTCCCGCAGCCCTTCGACGTCCCCCTCCCTGAGCGCGCCGAAGAACCGCCCGGCAAGCCGGTCCTGGGACCGGCGATCGGCCTGGAAGCGGGGGCGGCCCGCGTCCATGTGGCGGCGCGCCTGCACCGCGAGCTGGCGGCAGGCCGCCTCCGACCGCTCCACGGCGGAGGCGATCTCCCGGTGGCTGAAGGCGAACACCTCGCGCAGCACGAAGACCGCGCGCTCCAGCGGGCTCAGCCGCTCCAGCAGGATCAGCGCCGCCATCGACACCGAGTCGGCCAGCTCCGCCGACCGCTCCGGGTCCTGGTAGGGGTCGGTCAGCAGCGGTTCGGGGAACCACGGCCCGACGTAGGCCTCGCGCCGGACGCGGGCCGAGCGCAGCACGTCGATCGAGATCCGGGTCACCGTCGCCGACAGGAAGGCCTTGGGGGAGTCGGGCTGGGATGCGGAGCCCTCGTAACGCAGCCAGGTCTCCTGGACGGCGTCCTCGGCTTCGCTCACGCTGCCCAGGATCCGGTAGGCGATCGCGAACAGCAACGGCCGTAGCTCCTGGAACTCCTCGGTGCGGGTCACGCCGACCATTGGTACCACCATGGCTGGACAAAGGCGACAAAGTGTCGCAGGTCACACTCGCCCGAGCTCACATCCGTGCGGGGCTGTCTCGTCCAGGGGGTGTAACAGCTGAAAGGAGCACAGCATGCAGAAGGTCTGGTTCGTCACCGGCTCGTCCCGCGGCCTGGGCCGCAACTTCGTGGCGGCCGCCCTGTCCCGCGGTGACCGGGTCGCCGCCACCGCCCGGAGCACCGCGAGCCTGAAGGAGCTGGTCGACGTCCACGGCGACGCGGTGCTCCCGCTGGAGATGGACGTGACCGACAGGGCCGCGGTCTTCGAGAGCGTGCGGCGGGCGAAGGAGCACTTCGGCCGGCTCGACGTCATCGTGAACAACGCCGGTTACGCCCAGGTCGGCGCGGTCGAGGAGCTGACCGAGCAGGAACTGCGCGACCAGCTGGAGACCAACCTGTTCGGCGCGGTGTGGGTGGTCCAGGCCGCGCTGCCGTACCTGCGCGAGCAGCGCTCGGGGCACATCATCCAGCTGTCCTCGGCCGCCGGGGTCATCGCCATGCCGCTCGGCGGCGCCTACCACGCCTCCAAGTGGGCCCTGGAGGGCCTGAACGAGGCGCTCGCCGGCGAGGTCGCCGAGTTCGGCGTCAAGGTGACCATCGTCGAGCCCGGCGGCTTCGCCACCCGGAACGGCAACAACCCCGACCCGCTCGCCAACGGCCACATGGCCACGACCGACCCGGCCTACGACGGTCTCCGCGAGCGCCTCGGTGCGATGGCGGGGAAGATGCCCGCGGGAGACCCGGCCGCCGCGGCGCAGGCGCTCCTGAAGCTCGTCGACTCCGCCAACCCGCCAATGCGGGTG
Source organism: Nonomuraea sp. NPDC004702 (assembly GCF_053601695.1). Lineage (NCBI taxonomy): Bacteria > Bacillati > Actinomycetota > Actinomycetes > Streptosporangiales > Streptosporangiaceae > Nonomuraea > Nonomuraea sp. NPDC004702. The sequence continues at coordinate 151,172 of NZ_JBSGCE010000015.1, read as the reverse complement.
CTGTTCGGCAAGGGCTTCCACCCGCTGATCCAGCAGGCCTACGCCGACCGGCTCCAGACCTGGGCCGACTGGCAGGACCTGTCGATCGAGGCGCACGGCCCGCTCCGAGCCGGCTGACCGGCCTGCTCGGCCCTGGCCCCTGACACAAGCATCGGTCCTGGCCCCTGACAAAAGTAAGGGTCCGAGCCTGTCTTTCGGGCATGTGGGGGGTGGTGGCGTCATTTCTACAGTTCTGGGCATGATCAGAACTCGCCGTAACCCCGCCCCCCTCCTCCTCGCCCTGACCCTGGCCCTCCCGGCGGCGGCCGCGGCGGCGGCGCCCGCCGCTGCCGCCACCGCCGCCTCCACCGGGGGCACCTCCGACGTGCGCGTCGCGATCCCGCACCCCACCGGCCAGTACGAAGTCGGCCGCGACACCCTGCATCTCGTCGACGCCGGCCGCCGCGACCCGTGGATGCCGGAAGCCGCACGCGAGCTGATGGTCTCGGTGTACTTCCCGGCGCGCACCGGCGGGAGCGCCGCGCCGTACATGACCGTCGACGAGGCCCGGCTGCTCCTCAAGGGGCAGCGGCTCGACGCCGTCTTCAAGCCCGGGCAACTCGCCGGCGTCAGCACCAACGCGCACCTGAACGCCCGCCCCGTCGGCGGCCGGCACCCCTTGGTGGTGCTCTCCCCGGGGTTCACCCTCAACCGGGCCACCCTGACCACGCTCGCCGAGGACCTCGCCTCCAAGGGGTACGTCGTCGCCCTCGTCGATCACGCCTACGAGTCGTTCGGCACCACCTTCCCCGGCGGCCGTACCCTGACCTGTGTCGCGTGCGAGACGGTGGAGAGCGCCCCCTCCGACGAGGCGGAGAAGGAGCTGATGGCCAAGGCCGCGGTCAACCGCGCGGCCGACCTGTCCTTCGTGATCGACCGGCTGACCCGTCCCGCACGGTCCGCGCCCGCCTGGCGGCACTGGCAGATGATCGACCCGCGCCGGATCGGCGCCGCGGGCCACTCGCTCGGCGGCAACGCCGCGGCCAGTGTCATGGCCGCCGACCGGCGGGTCCGCGCCGGGGTGAACCTGGACGGCTCGTTCTTCGCCCCGGTCGCGGTCTCCGGCCTCGGCGGGCGGCCGTTCCTCATGCTCGGCACCAAGGTCCAGCACTCACCCGGCGCCGCCGACACCACCTGGACCCGGGACTGGCCCCGCCTGGACGGCTGGAAGCGCTGGCTCACCGTGGCCGACTCCGGCCACTTCACCTTCATCGACCTGCCCATCCTGGGCGCCCAGGTGGGGATCGTCGACCCGGCCGCGCCCCTGTCGGGCAAGCGGTCAGGCGAGATCACCACGTCGTACGTCGGCGCCTTCTTCGGCCGGCACCTCCGCGGCGAGCAGCAGCCCCTGCTGGACGGCCCGTCCGCCGCCAACCCGGAAGTGGCCTTCCAGAACCCCTGAGGCCGGGCCGGCCGCCTGTGCTCGCCGGCGCGCCCTGTCCGCGGGGCTGCCGAACGGGCTTCCGCCCCCGGCCTCCAGGTGGTCGCGCAGACTCGTCATGTAGTGCCGCCAGCTGCGGCTGCACATGCCGAAGCACTCCAGGTCCCGGCTCAGGCCCCGGTGGTGGAAGACGAGCTCGGACGTGTCGCCGTCGACCGGGGTGACGGTGAAGGTGGGCCTCGTGCCGATCCAGTCGGGCAGGAAGGGGCAGTCGACGACGGTCCAGCGCACCGACGTCGGCCGGGTCGCCTCCTCGACGTGGATCACGAGGGGCTCGGGGGCGTTCATGAGGAACCGGAGCTCGCCGCCGGTCGTGCCGGACCCGGTCGCCGGGTTCCACCATGCCGCGAGCCCCGTGACGGTGGTGAGCGCGTCGAAGAGGGCGTCGGGAGAGGCTTTCACCCGCATGGTCGTCCGGTAGTCCGCAGTGCTGGTCATGGCCGGGTCCTTTCAGTGGTCGGAGGCCGATGCCGCGGCGGCGATCGGTTCGAGCTCCGCGGCCAGCTCGTCGAGCTCGTCCGGGCTGAGCACGTCGTACGCCGGCGCGGCCAGTTCGTCGGTGAGCGCCTCGATCCGCTGCTTGGTCTCGCGGCCGGCGTCGGTGAACCCGCCGGCGGCGTCCACGAGGCCGCGGTCGCGCAGCCCGTCGACCACGGCGGTCAGCCGGGCCTTGGGCAGGTGGTGGATCCGGCCGAACTCCTCCGCCCGCATCCCGAGGGAGACGGCCATGAGGACGTGGGCCTCGGTGCCGCCGATGCCGTGGGCGACAAGGGCGGCGTTGTGGCCGTCCCCGCGGTGCTCCCGCAGCAGCGTCGCCGCGTGCCAGAGCCTGGCGACCGGCTCCTCGGGCACGTCGAGCGCCCGCAGCCCGGCGTACAGGGGCCGGCCCTCGGCCGGCGCGCTGAGCCCGGCCCGGGTGGCGAGGTCGGCGGCCCGCGCCAGACCGGGCGAGCCGGCGAGCTCCCCGATCAGCTGCCGCAGGGCGGCGGTGCTGCCCTGTTCGCGCACGGCGATCGCCTCCTGCGGGGTGATCTTCCCCCACACCCAGGGGATGTGGCGGGCCACCTCGCCGTCGGCGAAGTTGTAGAAGACCGCGTGGACCACCTCGGCCGGTGCCAGGCCCAGCGGGGCGGCGCGGCCGGCGAAGTAGCCGTCCCAGTAGTTGCGCATGCCGACGGCCAGGAACGCCTCGTTGGCCACCTCGGAGAAGGTGGCGGTGGCGATCGGCTCGATGAGCTCGAACATGCGGTGGATCCTGGCCTGCGAGTGGTGCTGCATCGGTCGGCGTCTCCCTCGGTCGTGCTGGTCGTGACAGCCCCTCGTGGCGACTGTTCACCCTGGCTACGAACGACGCGGCCCGGATCCGACAACTCCGGCCGATAATTTTCCGCCATGATTGTGATCTACGTTGTAAAGGCGACGGCTCTGGGGCGGGTTTCCTGATGGGAGGATTCAATGTAGGTTAGCCTAACCTAACTAAGGAGCTCTGTGGTGGTTGATCCTTTTCGTGCCTTCGACGTCCGGGTTCGGGGCCTGCGGCGGCTGAGCCCGTCGTTCCTCCGCGTCACCTTCACCGGGGATGACCTGCACGAGTTCGCGGACAACGGGTACGACCAGCGCGTCAAGCTGGTCCTGCCGACCCCCGGCGCGGGCGTCACGCGCTTCCCGCGCGGAGCCGACTGGTTCAAGCAGTGGTACGCCCAGGGCGACGAGCGCAACCCGCTGCGCACCTACACCGTCCGCGCGGTCCGCCCCGAGGCGGCCGAGGTCGACATCGACGTCGTCCTGCACGACGACTGCGCCGGGCCCGCCGGGCCGGCCGCCCGCTGGATCGCCGCCTGCGAGCCTGGCTCGACGGCGGCGATCTTCGGCCCGAACGGCCTCTACGACGGCTTCCACGGCGGCCTGGAGTTCCGGCCGCCCGCCGGCTTCGGCACCGTGCTGCTCGCCGGTGACGAGACCGCCGTCCCGGCGATCGTCGGCATCCTGGAGCGGCTGCCCGCCCATGTCACCGGCGAGGCCCTGCTGGAGGTGCCGCACGAGGAGGACTTCCTCCCGGTCGTCGGCGCGCCGGGCGTGCGGGTCACCTGGCTCGCCCGCGGCGACGCTCCCTGGGGCGCCCGCCTGGAGCCCGCCGTCGCGGAGGCCGCCGCCAGGCTCCTTCCGGCGGGCGCGGCAGGCGCCGAGCCGGAGGAGATCGACGTCGACGCCGAGATCCTCTGGGAGATCCCCGAGACCGGCGACGGCCCCTGCTACGCGTGGCTGGCCGGCGAGGCGGCCGTGATCAAGCGGCTGCGCCGGCACCTGGTCTCCGAGCGCGGCATGGACCGCAGGACCGTGGCCTTCATGGGCTACTGGCGTCAGGGCCGCTCCGAGGACGCGTGAGCCCGCCATGACGACCGCCCCCCTGCCCCCGGACCGCTCCGGCCCGGACCGCTCCGGCCCCGCGCTCACCGGCCCCGCGCTCACCGGCACTGACCTGTGTCTCGGCTACGCGGGTCGTCCCGTCGTGGACGGCGCCTGCATCAGCCTGGTCACCGGCGCCGTCACCGCCCTGGTCGGCCCGAACGGCAGCGGCAAGTCCACCCTGCTGCGCGCCCTGGCCCGGCTGCACCGCCCCGACTCCGGCGAGGTCCGGCTGGCCGGCGGCGCCGACGCCCTGGCCCTGTCCGCCCGCGACTTCGCCCGCCGGGTGACGCTGCTGGCGCAGAGCCGTCCCACCCCGACCGGCGTGCGCGTCAAGGACGTGGTCGGCTACGGCCGTCATCCCCACCGCGGCCGCTGGCGCGCGGGCGACCCCGGCGGCGAGGCGGCGATCGAGCACGCCATGGAGCTGACCGGCGTGCGCGCCATGGCCGGACGCGCCGTCGACGAGCTGTCCGGCGGCGAGATGCAGCGCGTGTGGCTGGCCACCTGCCTGGCCCAGGACGCCGGCGTTCTCCTGCTCGACGAGCCCACCACCTTCCTCGACCTGCGCTACCAGGTCGAGCTGCTCGAACTCGTGCGCGACCTGGCCGACCGGCACGGTGTGGCCGTCGGCGTCGTCCTGCACGACCTCAACCAGGCCGCCGAGATCGCCGACCGGGTCGTGCTGCTCCAGGGCGGCCGGGTCCGCGCGGACGGCGCGCCGCCTGAGGTGCTCACCGAGGACCTGCTCACCGAGGCCTACGGCATCCGCGTCGAGGCCACGATCGACCCGCTCACCGGACTGGTCCGCACCAGGCCGCTGGGCCGCCACCTGGCGATGAAAGGCTGAAAGATCCCCATGCGTTCCCTCCCGGCGGTCATGGCCGCCATGTTGCTGCTGACCGCCTGCGGCACGACGGAGCCCCCCGCCGCCCCCGCGGCCCGGGAGCCGTCGGCGGGCGCCGCGGCCCCGATCAGCGTGACCGACGCCCGCGGCAAGCGAGTCACCCTCGACAGGCCCGCGACCCGCGTCGTCGGCCTGGAATGGGGGGAGGTCGAGATGCTGGTCGCACTCGGGGTCCAGCCGGTCGGCGCGGCCGACGTCAAGGGCTACGGCACCTGGGTCACCGCGGCCCCGCTCGACGACTCCGTCAAGGACGTCGGCACCCGCCAGGAGCCCAGCGTCGACTCCATCGCCGCCCTCCAGCCCGACCTCGTCGTCATGGAGTCCGACGACGCCGGCCTCGTCGGCCAGCTGGAGAAGATCGCCCCGGTCATCGTCGCCAAGGGCAGCGACGCCGCCGCGAACCTCACCCGCATGCGCGACGACCTCACCCTGCTCGCCACCGCCGTCGGCAGGACGGAGCAGGCGACCAAGGTGATGGCCGACTTCGACGCCGCCATGGCCGACGGCAGGGCCAGGATCGCCGCCTCCGGCTCGGCCGGGCAGAAGTTCATGATGGCCGACGGCTGGAAGGACGGCAGCAAGATCTCCATCCGCCCGTTCGGCAAGGGCGCCCTGGTCTCCGACGTCGCCGAGCGGCTCGGCCTCACCAACGCCTGGACCGGCCAGGTCGACGCGCAGTGGGGCCTCGGCAGCACCGACGTCGAGGGCATGACCGCGGTCAAGGACGAGAACCTGCGCTTCTTCTACAACGCCTCCGACGGCGTGGACGTCTTCGCCGGCCTGGCGGGCAACTCCCTGTGGAGGTCGCTGAGCTTCGTCAAGCGGAACCAGATCACCAAACTGCCCGACGGCATCTGGACCTTCGGCGGCCCCCTGTCGTGCCGGCAGTACGCCGACGCCCTGGTGAAGGCCTACGCCGGGTGATCACCGCAGTCGAGGCCCCCGCGACGCCGCTGCGCAGGCTCGGCGTCGCGGGGGCCTTCCTCGTGACCCTGGCCGTCATCGCGGCCCTCGCCGCGCTGCACCTGACGCAGGGCACCTCCGACACCGACCTGTTCGCCCTCGACGAGCAGGCGATGAACGTGCTGGTCGCCTCCCGGCTGCCGCGGCTGCTGGCGGCGGTCAGCGTCGGCGTCGCGCTCGGCGCGGCGGGCGCGCTGCTGCAGTCGGTCGCGCGCAACCCGCTGGCCTCGCCCGACACCCTCGCCGTCAGCAACGGCGCGTACCTGGCGGTCGTGCTGGCCGCCACCTTCGGGCTGAGCCTGCCGGCCTTCCTGTCCGGCGGCCTGTCCTTCCTCGGCGGCCTGGCCGCGGCCGCTCTGGTGCTCGCCCTGTCGGCGGGCGGCAGGACCGGCACCACCCGGCTGATCCTGGCCGGCTCCGCGACCGCGCTGGCCCTGCAGTCGGCGACCACCCTGCTCATGATCCTCTTCCAGGAGGAGAACACCGGCCTGTTCGCCTGGGGCAGCGGCTCGCTCGTGCAGAGCGACCTCGGTGGCGTCACCCAGATGGCCCCGGTGATCGTGGTGGCGGTCGGGGCGGCCGTCGCCCTCGGCTCCCGCCTCGACATCCTCGGCCTGGGCGACGACACCGCCTCGGTGCTGGGCGTGGACGTCCGGCGGTTGCGGCTGACCGTCGTCGTGCTGGCCGTCCTGCTCTCGGCCGCCGCGGTCACCGTGGCCGGGCCCGTCGGCTTCGTGGGGCTGTGCGCGCCGGTCGCCGTCCGCCTGCTGGCCCGGCGGCTGCCCGAGCTGGGCCGGCATCGTGTCCTGGTGCCGCTCTCGGCGCTGGCCGGCGTGGTCGTCCTGCTCGCCGCCGACGTCGCGCTGCGGTTCGTGCTCGGCGCGCGGGCCGGGGTGGACGTGCCGCCTGGCGTGGTGACCGCGATGCTGGGCGCGGGCGTGCTCATGTGGCTGGCCCGCCGGCACCGCGACGCCGGTCCGGCCCGGCGGCCGCCGACCGTCCGCGCCGCCGACCCCGGCCGCGCCGCCTTCGCGGTGATCCTGCTGTCCGGTACGGCGCTGCTGGTCCTCGCCGTCGTGCTGGGCCTGCTCGGCGGCGACACCTGGTTGCTGCTCGGCGACGTCGCCAACTGGCTGCGGGGCAGGACCGGCAGGGCGCTGACGTACGTGCTCGACCAGCGCTGGCCGCGCGTCGCGGCGGCGGTCCTGGCCGGTGCGGCGCTCGCCGTCTCCGGCGCGGCCTTCCAGGCCGTCTCCCGCAACCCGCTGGCCGAGCCGGGCGTGCTCGGCGTCACCGCGGGCGCCGGCGCGGCGGCCGTCGCGACGCTCACGCTCGTGCCCATGGCCGGGATCGCCGTGGTGTCCGGCGCGGCCGGGGCCGGCGCGCTCGCCGCCTTCGCCCTGGTCCATCTGCTGGCCTGGCGCGGCGGGCTCAGCTCCGACCGGCTCGTGCTCATGGGCGTCGGCGCGCACGCGCTGTTCAACGCGGTCACCGTGCTGATCATCGTCAAGTCCGACCCGTGGAACACCGCCAAGGCGCTCACCTGGCTCTCCGGCTCCACCTACGGGCGGGTTCCGGCCCAGCTCCTGCCGGTCGCCGTGGCGCTCGCGCTCTTCCTCCCGCTCGCTCTGTGGCTGCGGCGCGACCTCGACCTGCTCGCGCTCGACGAGGACACGCCCCGGGTGCTCGGGGTGCCGCTGGAACCCGTGCGGCTGCTCGCGCTGGGCGGCGCCGTGCTCGTCACCTCCACCGCGGTCTCGGCCGTCGGCGTGGTGGGGTTCGTCGGGCTCGTCGCCCCGCACGCCGCCCGCGCGCTGGTCGGTGGCAGGCATGTGCGGCTCCTGCCCGCGGCGGCGGTGCTGGGGGCGGTGCTGGTCTGCCTGGCCGACACGCTGGGCCGTACCGTGATCGCGCCCGCCCAGGTGCCGGCCGGGCTGGTCACCTCGCTGCTCGGCACGCCGTACTTCGTGTGGCTGCTCTGGCGCTCGCGCGCCGGGGGCCGGGCCGCCGCACAGTGAGGTTCCCGGGCGTGCGGGTTCACGCCCACTCGGCGCCGAGCAGCCGTTCCAGCTCGGCCTGCGTCCGGTCGGGGTCGTAGCCGGGGACGGCCTCGCGCATGAGGTCGTGGGTGCGCCGCCGGACGTCGGCGGCGGCCGCCCGTACCGCCGCCAGCGTCTCCTCGGCCAGGTCCTGGCCGCCCAGCCGCAGGGCGCGCTGGTCGTAGCGGACGTCGAGGACGCGTCCGTCGGCGTCGACGGTCACCCGCACGTGGCCCGACGGCCCCTCGCCGGTGCCGATGACGGCCCGCAAGTCCTCCTGCGCCGACTCCAGCCAGGCCAGCATGCGCTCGCCCCGGCGGGCGGCCTCGTCCAGCTCGCGTTCGCTGATGTTGGCGGGGTCGATCTCCGGCCCGAACACGCTTCGCCTCCTAGTAAAGGTCGTTGATCGCCTGTTCGACCCGCGCGCGCACGAAGGTCTCGTCCAAAGGCGCGGGCACGGCGGCGGTGGCGTCCCGCACCCCGTCGGCGATCTCCCGCGCCTGCCGCGCGGCGTCGTCCTGCGCGGCCCGCAGCACCTCGGCGGTCTTCCTGCCGAGCGCGGCCTCGTCCAGGCGCAGTGCCCGCGGGTCGATGCGCAGGCGGGTGGGGACGCCGTTGCCGTCGGCGGACGCCTCGACCAGCCCGTCGTCGCTCTCCGCGCGGCCCTCCACCCGGCCGATGGACGCCCGCGCGTCGTGCAGCGCCCGGATGGCGCGGCGGCTCTGGGCGACGTACTCGTGCAGGTACTCGGCGTCGTCCTCAGGAGCTGGTGAACGCATGTCGAACCCCCGACAGTCAGTCACGTGAACGTTCAGTGTAGAGGTAAACCTCTGTGCCGGAATTGACTGGATATGCTTTCTGGGCATGACGGGAATTGAGATCGCCGCGGGGGCGGTGGGTCGTGACGGCGCGTACGTCACCGGCCATGGGGCGAACTACGACGCCGCGGTCACGCGGCTGCGGCAGCGGGGGAGCGGCGCCCGGACGTTCGGCGGCGAGGGGTTGTTCGCCACCATCATCGCCACCTACAACGAGTGCCTGCAGACCTCGCTCGACGCGCTGACGGGGATCGGCGGGCAGATCGCCGAGACCGGCGAGGGGCTGCGCATGGTGGCGAGGAACACCCGCGCGGCGGAGAGCGCCACCGTCGAGAGCTTCGAGAGCCCCGCATGGCGGTGACACTCGACCCGCACGTGGCGGGCTTCCTCAACCTCATCGGTTTCCCCTGGCCGAACGACAACGAGGACGAGTGGCGTCTTGAGGCCGACGACTGGCGGGTCGTCCTGGCCGCGTCGTCGGCCCAGGGCGCCGCGGCCGACGAGTCGGTCCGCAACGCGGCGCAGTCCTACCAGGGCGACTCGGCCACGCACCTGGCGAGCCACTGGAACCAGGTCGGCGACGGCGGCGGCCACATCTCCCAGGCCGCCTCGGCGGCGAAGGTCGCCCCGGCCGTCCTCGACGGCACCGCGAACGTGGTCAGCGCGGTCAAGCTGGCCGTGGGCACGCAGGCCGCGTACGGACTGACCGCCGCCACCCAGGCGCTGCTGTTCGGCGGCGCCGCGGGCGGCATGATCGCCCTCGCCCGCATGCAGATGACCCGCCACGCCGTGGGCAAGGTGGCGCTCGAAGGCGCCGAGGGCACCGCCAGGGGCCTGGCCCCGGTGCTGAGCGGCCGGGTGACCGAGACCATGCGCCGCATCATGAAGGAGATGGAGAAGCGGCCGCACGCCCGCGACGGCATGCTCCAGATGGGGCGCAGGCGCGGCGGGGGCGGCGGCGGCAAGGGCGGGAAGGGCGGCGGCGGCTACGACCCGAACGCCTCGGCGAGCTTCGACAACGCCGCGCAGCGGATGCACGGCAGGTTGCCCAACAGCAACGACGTCAGCAAGATGACACCGGAGCAGGCGAAGCAGATGGCGGCCAAGGTCGAGGACAGCATCCTCACGCGGAGGATGAACGAGGCCCGGCTCGGCACGGACCCCGGGCACGCCGCCCGGCTGAGGCAGGAGCAGCAGCTCCTGAATGACCTTCGCCGCAAGGCCAACGAGGGGAAATAGCACCACATGCAGACACAGACGGGCGACGACCTGATGGCGCGCATCCTCGCCCGCCCCGCCGACGACGAGGCCCGCGGCCAGGCCGCCAACGACCTGCTCAACGAGCTGTTCGACGGCTATCCCGTCGAGAACCTGCGCGTCCTGCTGCGCAGCGGCGACGACGACGCCGTGCAGACCGGCGCCTGGCTGCTGTCGGAGCTGGGCGAGCCGGCCGAGCCGCTGCTGGACGAGGTCCCCGCCCTGCTGGCCCACCCGCGGATCCAGGTGCGGTTCTTCGCCGTCGAGTTCGTGCTGCTCGCCGCGGACGAGAGGCACGCCGGCGTCATCGCCCAGACCCTCGCCCTGAGCCGGACCTCCGACACCGCCATCCGGTGGAAGGTCCTGCACTTCCTGGCGATGGCCTCGACCGAACAGCTCATGGCGGGGCTGTCCAGGCTGGCCGACCCCGAGGTCGGACGGCTCGCGGCCGGGCTGGTCGCCGCCGACACCGAGGACCCCGACCCGGGCGAGGTCGTCGCCGCGCTGGAGGGCGACGACCCGGTGGCCCGCCTGTTCGCCGCGGCGATCGCGACGCGCATGGCCGAGGACGACGCGGCGTTGCTGCGTCTCGCCGCCAGGGTGAAGGACGAGGAGGTCAGTTCGTTCGCCCAGTGGCAGCTCATGCGGCTCCAGGGCTAGCACGCACGCCTCACCGGCCGTCGAGGAGGAGCGGCGGCAGGATCAGCAGCCAGAAGACGGCGACGGCGACGCAGCTGATCAGGGTGCGGGCGAGGTGTGACGGGGCTCGCCGCCGGCGGATCGGCGTGTCCACGGCCCTGGTCACCGCGGCTCGGACGCGGAGCCCAGGTGCTGCTCCAGCCGTTCGATGCGCTCGATGAGCGGCTGCAACTGCTGCCGCACCGCCACGGCCAGCGCCTGCGCCGGATCGCCGGCGGCCGACGTCTGGGCGCGCAGGTGCACGTAGCCGGCCAGGGCCGCCGTGACGGCCCGGCGGACCAGGCGGGACTCGGCGCCCAGCGCCCGCAGGACCTGGCCGGCGGTGCCGTCGGGCTCGGTGATCAGCCCCAGCAGCAGGTGTTCGCAGCCGACGTAGTTGTGGCCCATCGCGGTCGCCTCGGTGACCGTCAGTTCGAGGGCGCCGGCGGCGGCGTCGCTGAAGTGCACCACCGGGTTCCCGCCGGCCCCGCCTTCCTCGCCGGCCGGCTGTCGGTCCAGGTCGCGCTGGACCTGGGCGGGGTCGATGTCGACAGCTCTGAGCACGTGCAACGCCAGGTTCTGCCCCTCGGCCAGCATCCCGGCCAGCAGGTGCCCGGTGCCGACGGCCGGCGCCGCGTCGGCGCGGGCCCGGTCGATGGCCAGCTTGACGACCGTGCGGGCGCGGTCGGTGAAGCGCGGCAGCCGTTCGGCCAGGTCGCCGGCGTCCAGTTCGCCGAGGGCGGTCTGGCGGATGGCGGTGATCCTGCGCACCGCCTGCTCCAGCGCGCGCTGGCAGATCGCCGACACCGGGACGCCGGCGGCCTTGACCGCCTCGGCCAGCTCGTCGGGGAGGTACACGTTGATCTTCGGCATGGCGACGCCTTTCCAGCCTTGGGGGTATCGGCGGGTTACCTCCTACCTATACACCCATAGGGGTTAGCTGTTCCAGACTTTATGCCCCCACGGAAATTGACAACAGGCGGCTTCAGCCACCACCCTTTCACTATTCAATTAGTGAAAGGGTGATCCGTTGATCGAGTTCAGCCTGGACCGCGGCTCGGGGGTCTCGCGCTACCTTCAGCTCGTCCACCAGGTCAAACAGGCGCTCCGGCTAGGCACGCTGCGGCCCGGCGACCAGTTGCCGACCGCCCGCGAGGTGGTCGAGAGCCTGGCCATCAACCCCAACACCGTGCTCAAGGCGTACCGGGAGCTGGAACGCGAAGGGCTGGTCGAGGGGCGGCCGGGGATGGGCACGTTCGTCCGGGAGGGCGTCGCGGGGGCGACGCTCGCCGAGCACACGCGGTTGCGACGCGGTCTGGAGGCGTGGGTGCGGCAGGCCCGGTCGGCGGGGCTCGATCAGGAGGACCTGCGGGCGTTGTTCGCCGTGGTCCTGGCCGACGCCGCGAAGGAGGAAGTGGCATGAGCCCCGCGCTGGAGGCGACCGGGCTGGGGGTGCGTCATCGCCGTACCTGGGTGTTACGCGACCTTTCGCTGGCCGTGCCCGCGGGGCGCGTGGCGGCGCTCGTCGGGCCCAACGGCGCGGGCAAGACCACGCTCATGCACGCGGCCGTCGGCCTGCTGCGGCCCGCGGCGGGGAGCGTCCGCGTGACCGGCGAGGCGGCGTTCGTGGCGCAGGACAAGCCGCTGTACGAGAGCTTCACCGTCGCCGAGATGCTCGCCTTCGGCCGCCGCATGAACACCCGCTGGGACGACGCGGCCGCCGCCGACCGGCTCACCCGGCTGGGCGTCCCGCTGGGGCGCAAGGTGAGCGCGCTGTCGGGCGGGCAGCAGGCGCAGGTGGCGGTCACCCTGGCGCTGGCGAGCCGGCCCGACCTGCTCGTGCTGGACGAGCCACTGGCCAACCTCGACCCCCTGGCCCGCCACGACGTGATGCGCTCGATCATGGCCGAGGCCGCCGACCGGGCGCTGACCGTGCTGCTGTCCTCGCACGTCGTCTCCGACCTGGAGGACACCTGCGACTGGCTGATCCTGCTGAACGGGGGCCGGGTGCAGGTCAGCGGTGACATCGAGGAACTGCTGGAGGGGCATCTCGTGCTCACCGGACCGCAGGAGGCGTCGACGGCGGGGGCGCGGGTGGTGGCCGAGAGCCGTACCGGCAGACAGGCCGCGCTGCTGGTGAGAGGCGGGCCGCCGCTCGATCCGCGCTGGCAGGCGCGCCGCCCCGGCCTGGACGAGCTCGTCATGGGCTACCTGCGCAGCCCCGGGTCGGCGGCGCTGCCGCACCTGACGGAGGTGGACGCGTGATCTGGGTGACGTGGCGCCAGCACCGGGCGCAGATCGTCGTGACGGCGGGGTTCCTGGCGTTGCTGGGGCTGCTGCTGCTGGGCTCGGCGGCGGAGGCCGGCTGGTACGTGGCCGAGCACGCCCCGCCCGGCTGCCCGGGGCCCGCCGTGGCCTGCGGAGAGCTGGCGGTGGCGCTCGGCGAGCGCTACGACGCGGTGTACTCGGTGTTCGGCTGGATGCCGCTGGTGGCGCCGGCGCTGATCGGGGCGTTCTGGGGCGCGCCGCTGCTCGGCCGGGAGTACGAGCGCGGCACCCACCGCCTGGCCTGGACCCAGGCCGTGCCCGTGTGGCGGTGGCTGGCGGTCAAACTGTCGATCCTGGGCGGCGCGGTCGTGGCGGGCGGCCTGCTGCTGTCGATCATGGTGAGCCTGTGGCGGCCGGTGTTCAGGGAGGGGGTCGACTCCACGTTCGGCAACATCGGGACGTTCAACATGGTCGGGGTGGAGCCGGCGGCGTGGTGGTTGTACGCGTTCGCGCTCGGCACCGCCGCCGGCACCCTGTTCCGCCGTACGCTGCCCGCGATGGCGCTGGTCGTGGCGGGGGTGACGGTGACGATGTTCACGCTGTTCCAGCTGAGCGACCACTACGCCGAGCCGGCGCGCGCCGTGCTGTCCGGCACCGTGGTGCTGGACGACCCCGACGCCCGGCTGGTGAGCGACGCCTGGGTGGAGCCGTCCGGGAGGGAGGTCGCCGAGCCGGCCGGCACCGGCTGCCCGCGCCGGGTCGACGTCGGCCAGAGCGGCAAGAACGCCGAAGCCTGGCAGGCATGCCTGTTCGGCAAGGGGTACCGGTACGCGGTGTACCACCATCCGCCGTCCAGGTTCTGGCGCTTCCAGTGGACCGAGGCGGGGATCCTGGTCCTCCTGCCGGCTGCCCGCGCCGGCCTGGCCGTGCGCCGCGCCCTCCGCCGTACCGGCTGACCGGCTGACCGGCCGGTACGGCGGCGCACGTCAGCGGACGGGCGGATCCCACCAGGTCAGGTTGGCGGCGGCCTGGGACACCGGTTCGATGATCTCCCACGCCTCGGCGATGCGGCCGCCGTCCAGGCGCCAGATGTCCACGACCACGATCTCCGGGCCGCCGTCCGGCGCCTGGCGGCGCGAGTGCATCACGACGTGGTCGCCGTCGGCCAGCACGTGGTCGAGCTCCACGCGCATGCCGGCCAACGGGACGAGCGCGGCACGCACGGCGCCGAGCCATTCCGTCTTGGTCGAGGCCGCAGAACCGGGCCGGTGGTGGCGGAAGTCGTCGCTCAGCAGGGGCGCGAGCGCGTCGACGTCGCCCGTCCCGATCAGTTCCGTCAGCGCGCGCTGCACGACGGCCTTGTTGTCGTTCGTCATGGGGACACTCTGGCCAGCCGTGCCGGGGATGTCGATGAAAAGGGATTTCATGGCGGACGTCCAGTAGTCTCGGCGGCCATGCGGACTGTCGGGGACATGTTGCGGCAATGGCGGCACCGAAGGCGGCTCAGCCAGCTCGATCTCGCGCTCGCCGCCGGCGTCTCGGCCCGGCACGTGAGCCTGGTCGAGACCGGTAAGTCCAACCCGAGCGCCGAGATGATCCTGCGGCTGGCCGGCCGGCTGGACGTACCGCTGCGGGAGCGCAACCGGCTGCTGCTCGCCGCCGGCTTCGCCCCCCGGTACGCCGAGCGGCCGCTCACCGGGGACGCGCTGTCGACGGCCGGGGAGGCGATCGCGCGGGTGCTGCGCGCCCACGAGCCGTACCCGGCGGTCGTCCTCGACCGCCGGTGGAACATCGTGATGAGCAACCGGGCCATCGACCCGTTCCTCGTGGACGTCGCGCCCGACCTGCGGCGCGCGCCGGTCAACATCGTCCGGCTGGGGCTGGAGCGCGGCGGGCTCGCACCCCGGATCGTCAACCTGCCCGAGGTGCGCGCGGTGCTCCGGGCCCGGATCTCACGCCAGCTCGCCGTCGCCCCCGACGCCGAGCTGCAGGCGATCTACGAGGAGCTGCTCGCGCCGGGCTTGGAGGAGGCGGGCCGGTCGGCCGAGTCGGAGGTCACCGTCCCGATGATCTTCCGGTTCGGCGACGCCGAACTGCGGCTGTTCTCGACCACCACCACGTTCGGCACCCCGATGGACATCACGCTGGACGAGATCTCGATCGAGTCGTACTACCCGGCCGACGCCGAGACCGCCGCCTATTTCGTGAAGTTCGGCGCGGAGGTGCTGGCGGGGGAGTGACCGCGTGGGCGGGTTCTCCCGGTACGGACCGGGTGCCCCCGATCGGCGATGACGTTCGTCATCGCCGATCGTCCACTTCCGCATCTGCCGGTCGGACGGCGGCGCGGCGGAGACTTTCCGGCGACGGCGACTTCGTGCCCCCTTCGGACCCTCCCGGAGAGAAGGGGCCTCGAAGCCTGAGCACTCCGGAAGGGAACACTCCGATGAGCAAGGTCATCTGCGCCCACGCGGTGTCGGTCGACGGCTTCATCACCGGCCGCGACCCCGGCGCCGGGCGCGGCCTCGGCGACGCGTCCATGCTGTTCGACTGGTACTTCGACGGCGACACCCCCAGCCAGGTCTTCGACGGGTTCAAGCTGAGCGCGCCCAGCGCCCGGCTCTTCGACGCCCTGGCCGCCCGCGTCGGCGCGATCGTCGCCGGACGCCGCACCTACGACGACTCCGACCACTTCGGCGGCGGCAGCCCCCACCCGGGCGCCCGCCTGGTCGTCCTCAGCCACCGCCCGGCGCCGGAGATCACCGGCCGCCAGACGCTGGTCACCACCGGCGTCCACGACGCGATCGCCGCCGCCCGCCAGGCCGCCGGCGGCAAGGACGTCGGCCTCATGGGCGGCGGCGTGGTCACCGAGGCGCTGCGGGCGGGCCTGGTCGACGAGGTGGTCCTGCACCAGGTGCCCGTCCTGCTCGGCGGCGGCCGCCCGTTCTTCGGTGAGCTGCCGGAGCACGTACGCCTGCGCCTGGTCGAGGCCGTGCCCGCGCCGGGCGTGACCCACCTGCGCTACGAGGTGGCCCGATGATCCTCGTCACCGGAGGGCTCGGCATGATCGGCGTGCACACCGCCCGCGCGCTCGCCGACCTCGGACGCCGGGTCGTCGTCACCGCGCACCGCCGGGCCGAGGTCCCCTCGTTCCTGGCCGGCCGGGTCGCCGTGGAGCCGCTGGACGTCACCGACCGGGACGCCTTCCTGGCCCTGGCCGCCCGCCACGACGTCGGCGACATCGTCCACCTGGCCGGCGGCATCCCGGGCGCGGACCCGGTGGACTTCTTCCGCGCCGACACCACCGGCCTGCTCAACGCGCTGGAGGTGGCGCGGGCCAGGGGCGTGCGCAGGTTCGCCGTCGCGAGCAGCCTGGGCGTCTACGCCGGGCGGCCGGAGACCCGGTGGCACGAGGAGCTGCCGCTGCCCGCCGCGGACCTGCCGCACCCGATCGTCGCCCTCAAGAAGGCCGCCGAGCCCCTGACCACGCACGGCCTCCAGGGCAGCGGGGTCCAGCCGGTCGTGCTCAGGATCGGCAGCGTGTGGGGGCCGCTGATGGACCCGGAGTCGCCGTTCAACCACATCCCGCCGTACGTCGGCGCCGCCCTGCGGGGCGAGCGGCCGCCGCCGCTGCACGCCGGCGACGGCGGCGACACCTGCTACGCGCCCGACGCCGGGCGCGCGATCGCCCTGCTGATGACCGCGCGAGCCCTGCCGCACACCGTCTACAACGTCTCCAGCGGCCGGCCGTTCACCAACCGCGACCTGGCCGACGCCGTACGGGCGGCCGTCCCCGGCTCCCGGCCCGGCCTCCTGCCCGGACGGTCCGGCCCTGACGGGGACGACCCCTGCCTCGACATCGCCCGGCTCACCCGCGACACCGGCTTCGAGCCGGCCTTCGACCTGGCCGCGGCGGTCGCCGACTACGTCGCCTGGCGCGCCCGCAACCCCCGCTAGCACGACCGGGCGAGCGGCCCGGGGTCAGACCACCTCGAAGGTGCTCATCATGGCCATGTCCTCGTGTTCGAGGTTGTGGCAGTGCAGGACGTACCGGCCTCGGTAGCCGGTGAAGCGGGTGATGATCTCCACGGTCTGCGCCTCCCGCAGCTCGACGGTGTCCTTCCACTCCGGCGGGCCGTCCGGCCGTTCGCCGCCGACCGAGAGCACCTGGAAGGGCGCCAGGTGCAGGTGCACGGGGTGGGCGACGTCGCTGGTCACCCGCCAGATCTCGACCTGGCCGAGCTTGGGCCGGGCATCGACGCGGCGCACGTCGAAGGGCTTGCCGTTGATCAGCCAGCCGGTGTGGCCGCGCAGGTCGCCGCTGCTGAACTCGAAGTCGCGGGTCACCGCGGCCGAGGCCGGGTCGAGGCGTTCGACGGTGGACAGGACCTTGGGGATCGCCGAGTCGTCGCGGGCGTCGCGCTCGACGGTGAACCGCATCACCCGGGCCTGCGGCCCTTCCCCGAGCAGGTTGCGCAGCTCGACGTGGTCGCCGACCCGGTAGGCGGCGAAGTCCACGATCACGTCCGCGCGTTCCCCGGGCGCCAGCCGGATCCGCTGGAGCGGACGCGGCGCCGCCAGCAGGCCGCCGTCGCTGCCGATCTGGGTCAGGGTGCCGCCGGGCGACAGGGCCAGCTCGTACGTGCGGGCGTTGGAGGCGTTGAGCAGCCGCAGCCGGTGACGGGCGCGGTCCACGCCCAGCTGCGGCCAGGGCGCGCCGTTGACCAGGATGACGTCCCCCAGCACGCCGCCCATGAACGCCTCGCGGGCGCCGGGGCCGTCCTGCCTGCCGGGGTAGGGCATCGTCCCGTCGGCCTGGAAGGCGCGGTCGCAGATCAGCAGCGGCACGTCCCGATCGCCCGACGGGAGCGGCAGCCGGTCCTGCTCGTCGTCGTCCACGATGAAGAAGCCGGCCAGGCCGCGCCAGACCTGCGGCCCGGTGTAGTCCATGCGGTGGTCGTGGTACCACAGCGTGGCCGCGCGCTGCTCCAGCGGGAAGACGTGGTCGCGGTGCGCGCCCGGCTGCACCAGGTCGGTGGGGAAGCCGTCGGACTCGGGCGGGGTGTGCCCGCCGTGCAGGTGGGTGACCGTCGGGGCGGGCAGCCGGTTGCCGACGCGCACGACGGTCCGGCGGCCGGAACGCGCCCGGATGGTGGGGCCGGGGAACTGCCCGTCGTACCCCCAGACCGGGGTGCGCAGGCCCGGCAGGATCTCCACCTCGGCCGGGCGCTGGAGGAGTTCGTAGTAGTCGGCGCCCGCGTCCGTCCTGGCCGGTCTGGCCACCGCGGGCCGCGGGAGCGGCACGGCGTACGGCGCGGGCAGCGGCGCCTGGCTGGTCATCAGCTGGGGCAGCGGGGTGCGGGTCAGCAGCGAGCAGCCCGAGACGCCCAGCGCCGCGCCCACGCCGAGCAGCCGCAGCGCCTGCCGCCTGGTCATGCCGGTCATGCCGGTCATGCCGACGTCGTCCGGAGGCGGCCGGCGGACCAGACCCGCGCGGTCTGCACCATGCTGCCACCGAACATCAGCACGCCGAGCGGCACGTGCACGCCCTTCACGTGCGCCATGCCCAGCGCCATCTGGACCAGCGTCGCCACCAGCATGCCGACGGCGGCCAGGATGGCCGCCCGCTGCTTGGTCATCACCGCGGCGACCAGGTACAGCAGCACGGTGGCCGCGACGGCCATCGCCGTGGCGCTGTGGGCGGCCCGGCCGCCCGGCGAGCTGAGCAGCAGCCCGGCGGTGACGGCCTGCAGCAGCAGGGCGACGGTCTGCGCGGCGAGCGCGATACGCAGGAACATGACGGTTCTCCTAACGGGACGAGGTCGAGGGACGGGCGGTGACCGCGGCGACGACGACCAGCACGAAGGCGGCCAGCGCGGTCAGGGTGCGCAGGGTGTGGAACAGCTCCCACCGCTGGAAGACCTCCGCGTGGCCGGCCGGCACGGAGCCGGCGGCCCACTCGCGGAACCGCGCGTGCAGCGGGACGTTGCCGAACACGGTGATCAGCAGCGAGGCCACCGCCAGCGCGGCGGCGCCGGAAGCCAGCCGGCGCGGCAAGTCGCGAGCGGCGAGCGCCAGCCCGAGGGTGGTCAGGATGGCCAGGGCCATCGCGCTCTGCATGACCGGCTCGTTGACCTTCATCATCGTGGTGTGGAAGGTCAGGCGCACGTCCAGCGGCACGGCGCCGAACGTGGGCACCACGTTGGCGGCGCCGTATCCGAACGCGCCCGCGAGCAGCCCGGTCGCCAGCAGCGCGGCGCCCTGGAGGTACCTGACTCGGGTTCTCATGTCTGGTAATCGTCGTCCGGCCGGGGCTCCGTGGCGTCCCACCGGCGGACTCATCTGCCGCTACCCCAGCGGGATCAAATGCCGGCCGCGTCTACGACGACGGATGTAGTGCCGCGCTACCGCGCCGTACCACCGGCGCCGTAAAAAGGCCCGTGACCAGGGCGTTCCTGGTCACGGGCCGAGGTGTACGCGGGGCCGTCAGGCGTCGCAGAACCAGCCGTTCTCGACCCAGCCGTTGGCGTTGACGTTGCCGTAGGCGAAGCCGTACACCCATTCCTTGTAGGCGCCGTCGAAGCCCTTGACGGTGAAGCTCTGGCCCCGGTGGAGGGTGCCGACGAAGTCGCGGACCATCAGGTCGTCCGCGCACACCGTCAGCCGGCGGCCGACGTCGTCCGCCCCCGCGTACGGGTACGGTCCGGCGGCCTGGGCCACCCCGCTGCTCACGGCGAGCACCGCCGCCAGCGTGCCCGCGCCGACGATGAGCCGTGCGATGTGCTTGCGCGTTTTCATCGAAACCGGTCGTCCTCTCGGTCTTCGGGAATCTCCGTGCGGCAAGCTACCCGGCCAGGCCGAAAAATGGGGGGTTTCCGATATTTCCGGGCGTTAACGAAGGTAGGAGGCGCCGTTGAGGTCGAGGACGGTGCCGCTGGCCCATTCGGCCGCCGGCGAGGCCAGGTAGAGCACGGCGGCGGCGATCTCGTCCGCCTCCCCGACCCGGCCGAACGGGCTCTGCGCGCGGATCGCGTCCCCCGCGGGCGGTTTGAGGTGCTCGGTGGTCATGTCCGTCGCCACGAAGCCGGGGGCCACGGCGGCGACCGCGATGCCGTGCGGGGCGAGGGCCACGGCCAGCGACTGGCTCATCGCGTTCAGGCCCGCCTTGCTGGCCCCGTAGCCGGGGGCGTCGGGCTCGCCGCGGAAGGCGCCGCGGGAGCTGACGTTCACGATGCGGCCGCCGGCGCGCATGTGGCGCAGGGCGCACCAGGCCAGGTTGGCCGGGCCCATCAGGTTCACCTCGAACGCCTGGCGCCAGGCGGCCTGCCACTCCTCGTACGACGTCGTGGCGATGGGGTGGAGATGGTAGACGCCCGCGTTGTTGACCAGGACGTCGAGCCCGCCCAGCGCCCCCGCCGCCTCGTCGGCCATGCGCCGCACGCCCTCGGGGTCGGCCAGATCGGCCTGGACGACGACGTGCCCGGAACCGGCCAGCTCGCCGAGCACGCCCTCGGCCGCCCGCGCCGAGTCGCGATGGTGGACCGCGACCCGGTCACCCTGGGCGGCGAACGCGATCGCCACCGCCCTGCCGATGCCCCTGGACGCTCCCGTGACGAGTACCGCGCGACCGCTCACCCGCCGCACCCTAGCAGCCGCCCGCCGAAGGGTTCCGCGGGCCCCGGAGGCGCCGGGTCAGCCGCCGTGTTCGGCCCAGTCGTGCAGGGCGTCGACGGTGCCGGAGGCGTCGAGGTTGAGCGCCGCCTCGATCAGCGCCAGATGCGTGAACGCCTGCGGGTAGTTCCCCGCCATGTGCCCGTCGCCGGTCATCTCCTCGGCGAACAGCCCGAGCGGCTCGGCCCGCGCGCACAGCGTCTCGAACCGGTCGCGGGCCTCGGCCGTCCGACCGGCCAGCACCAGCGCCGAGACCATCTCGAACGAGCACATCAGGAACGCCCCCTCCGGCCCGTCCACGCCGTCGCGGGTGGTCTCGGGGTCGTAGCGGTGCACGAGCGCGCCGCCCTCGCCCAGGCGGGCCTGGATGTGGTCGAGGGTGCCGAGCACGCGGGGGTCGTCGCCGTCCAGGAAGCCGAGCAGCGGCAGCCGCAGCAGCGAGCCGTCGGCCTGGTCGGACCCGTAGGACTGGGTGAAGGCGCCGACGTCGGCGTTGTAACCGCGCTCCAGCAGCTCGGCGCGGACGGCCGCGCGCTCGGCCCGCCACTGCGCCACGGGCAGGCCGGGCTCGCCGGTCGCCTCCGCCAGCCGGACCGCGCGGTCGAAGCAGACCCAGGCGTACAGCTTGGAGTAGGTCCAGTGACGTTCGCCGCCGCGCACCTCCCAGATGCCGGCGTCCGGCTCCCGCCACCGCTCGCGGGCCCGCTCCACCAGCCGCCACAACACCGGGCCGCCGTTCAGCTCGCCGGTCACGCCGTGGTAGGCCATGGCCGCGTCCAGGACGTGGCCGTAGCCGTCGAGCTGGTGCTGACCCGCGGCGCCGTTGCCGATCCGCACCGGACGCGAGCCCGCGTACCCCTCCAGATGGCCGAGGACGGTCTCGTCGGCGACCGGCCCGCCGCCGACGCCGAACACCGGCGGCAGGTCGCCCTCGTGGATCGCGCACTGGCCGAGCAGGAACGTCAGGTAGCGGCCCGCCTCCTCGCGATGGCCGAGCCGCAGCAGCGCCAGCACCATGAGCGCGGCGTCGCGGTGCCACACGTAGCGGTAGTCCCAGTTGCGCTGGCCGCCGAGCCACTCCGGCAGCGACGTCGTGGGCGCCGCGAGCAGCCCGCCGCTCTCGTCGAACAGCAGCCCGCGCAGCACGACCGCGCTGTGCCGCACCTGCCGCGCCCCCACCCCGTCGTAGGCCGACCGCGACGACCACGACCGCCACGACCGCACGGTGTCGGCCAGCAGCCGCTCGGGGTCGCCGACGGGCGCGTGCCCCTGACCCGCGTAGTCGAGCGCGACCGCCCACGACTCGCCCGCGCCGAGGGTGGTCTCGGCCATGGGCCGCGCCGTCGGCCCGTCGGCCACCCCTTCCGTCACCCCTGCCATGCCGGTCAGCAGCAGGCCGGACTCCTCGGCCAGCACGCCGTCGCGCGGCGTCCAGCGGGCCTCGCGGGTGGCGTAGTCGGGCCTGGCCAGCACCCGCGAGCGCACGACCGCCCGCCCCCGCTCGCACCTGGCCCACCGCACCAGCAGCCGGACGGGCACCACGCCGCTGCCGCCCGTCCCCGGCGGCGACGTGGCGAAGAAGTCGTGCACCACGACCTCGCAGTCGCGGCCGACCCAGCGGGTGCGCAGCACCAGCGTCTCCTCGACGTAGCCACGCCCCTCGACCCGCGCGCCGGCCACGTCGAACTCCCACGCCCCGCCGAGCCGCCGGTCGAGGATGCGCGCGAACACGCTCGGGCCGTCGAAGCGCGGCGCGCACATCCACTCCACCGCCCCGCCGGGCGCGACCAGTGCCGCCGTGTGACAGTCCGACAGGAACGCGTACGCCCCGATCGGTGGAAATCCCCCGGCCATCCGTGCACCCCGTACCTCTTCATCGCGCCCCCCGTGCCGGGTTGCCCGATGTCGCCGCAGGTTAAACGGGGTGCGCGGGCAGCCGGCGGTCGAGCAGGAGCGCGCCGCGGCCCGGCAGCAGGGAGGCGCACCACTCGCGCAGCGCGGCCGGCCGGGGGCCGCCGACGTCGGCGGTGTCGAGCAGGTCGGCCCAGTCGAGCAGCGACTCGGCCAGCATGAGCGGCACCCCGCTGCGTTCGTGCACCTCGGCGGCGGCCTCGAAGTGCTCGCTCGCCCGCGCCGGGTCGCCCATCGTCACGCACAGGTGGGCCAGGTAGTGGTGGCCGCAGTGGTGGGCGACCGTGCCGTGGCCGAACGTCTCGCCGTCGGCGGCCAGCGACGCGTACAGCCGTTCGGCGAGCTCGGGACGGCGCAGGTGCGCCGCGGCCACGGCCAGGTTGTCCAGGGCGGGCCGGTGGGCCATGTTGCGCGGCGGCACGCCGCCGCGGTCGGCCAGGATGCGGTCGAGCAGCGGCCCGGCCTCCTCGTCGCCCATCTCGCACAGGTAGCGCAGCACGGCGTGCACCGGGTCGACGCGCGGCGCCTGGGCGGCGCGGCGCAGCCGGTCGCGCAGCTCCCACAACCGGCCCTGGAGCCGGCGGATCTCGGAGATCTGCTCGGAATAGATGGCCACGGCCTCCAGGCGGCGGCCGATCTCACTGCCGAGCCGCATGGCCGACAGCGCCTCGGTCTCGGCCTGGGCCAGGTCGCCCTGCATGAGCGTCAGGCCCGCCCTGGAGTAGCCGATCAGCCAGTTGAGCTGCGGCTGGGCCAGCCGGCGGGCCAGCTCGTCGGCCTGGTCGAGCAGCGTCGCGGCGCGCGCGGTGTCGCCGCTGTCCAGCACCGGCGGGGTGCGCTGGACGTAGGCGTGGAACAGCGCCAGGTCGTCGCCCGTGCGGCGGGCCGCCTCCAGCATCTCGTCGCCGTCGCGGTGGCGCTGGTGCAGCGGGTCGGCTGGGATGATCGTCAGGCTGCGCATGCCGAGCACGCTGGCCAGCGTGCGCGGGTCGCCCGACTTGCGGGCCAGCGCCACCGCCTCGTCGCTCAGCGCGAAGCGCCGCTCGCCGTCGGGCGCCCAGATCAGCTCGGAGGCGAGCAGGGCGGCCAGCAGCGCCCGGGTG
Source organism: Nonomuraea sp. NPDC004702 (assembly GCF_053601695.1). Lineage (NCBI taxonomy): Bacteria > Bacillati > Actinomycetota > Actinomycetes > Streptosporangiales > Streptosporangiaceae > Nonomuraea > Nonomuraea sp. NPDC004702. Next base: position 127,674 of record NZ_JBSGCE010000015.1, on the reverse strand, counting down.
CTGAGGTCGGTCGAGTCGACCAGCTTGCGCGCCTCGGTCAGCAGCGCGATGCGGCGCTGGTCGGGGGCGGCGGAGATGCTGGAGAAGCCGCGGTCGCCGCCGAGCGCGGCCACCACGATCAGGTCGTCGCGCCCGCACTCCCTGGCCAGCTCCGCGGCCTGGTGCAGGGTCTCGCGCGCCTCCGGGTGCCCGGCCAGCCACATCGCCCGGCCGCAGTCCATCAGCAGCTCGGCACGCCGTTCCGGGGAGGCGCCGGGGAAGTCCGCCAGCAGGCCGAGCACCCGCTGGTACCAGGTGACCGCCTCACGGTGGGCCAGCCCGGCCAGCGCGTGGCGGGCCGCCTGCACGCCCGCCTCGGCGGCCTCGGCCGTCCGGCGCGGGTCGCGGCCGTGCTCGGCGGCGGCCAGCAGATGGGTGGCCACGACGTACGGGCGCGACTCCATGGCCTGCGGGTCGGCCTGGCACAGGGCGTCGGCGACCCGGCCGTGCAGCAGCCCGGCGCGGGGGGCCGACAGCGTGGCGTACAGGGCGGTACGGGTCAGCTCGTGGGAGAACTGGCACTGGCCGCCGTCGGCCATGGTCACCAGGCCCGCGCCCATGGCCTCCTCGACGGCGGCCACGAAGCGCGCCTCGTCCAGGCCGAGGCCCAGGCGCAGCGCGGCCGACTCCATGCGCTCGCCCACGGCCAGCAGGCTGACCAGGTCGCGGGCGTCGGGGTGGAGCTGCGCCAGACGCGCCCGGACCATGCGGGTGACCGAGTCGGGGACGGTCAGCGCGTCGAGATCGGCGCCCGCCGCCAGCTCCCTGGCCACCTCGGTGACCAGGAACGCGTTCCCGCCGGTGATCCGGTACAGCAGCTCGGGGTCGCCGTCGCTGCGCACCTCCGACAGGGCCCGGCTGACCTCGTCCATGCCGAAGGAGGAGACCTGCACCAGGCGGCCGCCGGCGGTCAGCTTGTGCAGCTCGGGCATCGCGGACTCGACGGGCACCGGGCGCGAGGTGGCCAGGATCAGCAGCGGCAGCGAGTCGGCGTCCCACATCAGGGAGTGCAGCATCTGCAGCGACTCCAGCGTCGCCCACTGCAGGTCGTCGATCACCAGCAGCACCGGCCGCACGGTGGCCAGGCGCTCGATGAGCGTGCGGGCCGCGGCCATCAGGTGGTAACGCTCGGAGACCGGCTCGGTGGCGGGCGGCACGGCCAGCGACAGCGGGGGAGCGGCCAGCGAGGGCGCCAGCCGGACGAGCTGCCCGCACTGCTGGTCGACCCCGGCCCGCAACAACAGCGCCGGCGAGGTGCGGGCCAGCCGCTCGACCGCCCCGGCGATCGGCTCGTACGCCTGCCGCGCCGGATCGGTGCACCGCCCCGCCAGCACGGTGAACTGCCGCTTGAGCGCCCGCCGCGCCACGACCGAGGCCAGCCGGGTCTTGCCGACGCCAGGATCGCCCTGCAGGATCACCAGCCCGCTGCCGAACTCGGCCGCCCCCAGCTCCTCCTCCAGCGCCCGCAGCTCCTCGTCCCGGCCGACGAACGGCAGCACGTGCCCGCTGTCCAGCCAGGGCGCCAGCCCGCCGGCGTGCTGGTTGTCGGCGCTCTGCCAGTGGAGCTCGTAGGTGTGCATCGGCTCCCGCAGGCCCTTGCCCGGCAGCCGGCCCAGGTCCTTGAACTCGTGCCGGCTGCGGCCCTGGGCCAGCCGGCGCACCAGGTCGGTGCAGAGCACCTGGCCGCCCTCGGCCACCGCGACCAGCCGGGCCGCCTCGACCGTGGGCAGCCCGCTGACGTCGTCGTCGCCCCAGCACACGTCGCCCGCCGCCAGCGCGGCCCTGATCGAGATCTTCTCCAGCGCCCGCTCGTTCTCGGCCGCGACGGCCTGCTCGACGGCGATGACCGCGTCGAGCCCCGCCGTGGCCGAGCCGAACACCGCCATCAGCCCGTCGCCCAGGCTCTTGGTGAACGTCGAGCCGCTGGCCGTCACCACCGAGTGCAGGAGCTGGTAGAGCCGGCGGAAGACGACGTTCGCGCGTTCCTCGCCCAGCCTGATCCGCAGGGCTGTGGAGCTGACCACGTCGGTGAACAGGATGGTGGCCGTGGTCAGCGTGCCCGGCTCGTGCGGGGTGCTCACGCGGGTGGTCCCTCCTTCCGCACGGGGGCCCTGGCCGCCTTGCCCACGCCCTTCCGCACGCCCTTGCGGACGCTGTGGCGGAGCCTGCGCGTGCGGCGCGCCGTCTTCGACTGCCGGACGCGCCACTGGGCGGCCAGCTCCTCGGGGATCTGGAAGGCGGCGTGGCCGCCCGAGTAGCGGTCGATCATGGCGATGACGATGTGCTTGCCCGCCCGGCGCACCAGCCAGCGCACCACCGCGTCGACCGGGCCCATCAGGCGGCCGTACCGGTTGCCGGCCCTGGCCGCGGCGAACAGCGCGTTGAACCACCACGCCGGCGGCGGCACGTCGAGCAGCGCCGGGACCTGGGCGGCGTTGTAGCGGGCGTCGCGGAAGACCCAGTGCACCAGGCTGCGCGGCAGCTTGCGCCAGCCCAGGTGCATGAACTCCTCCATCTCCGCCAGCAGCACGGCCATCAGCCTGCGGCCCTCGTCGCTCGACTCGTACAGGCGGCCGAGCCGTTCGCTGACCGGCGGCACGTCGTCGAGGGTGAGCGGCCGGTCGCGGCACGCCTCGACGCCCATGAGGTGGCCGAAGACGCTCCACGTGTACAGGTGGGCGGCCTTGTCGTCGTCGCTGAGGCGCACCCCCATGCTCTCCAGAGCCTCCCACGTGACGACCGAGAAGTCGAAGATGGTGGCCAGCAGCAGTTCCTGGTTGACCGGCGGGCCGAACCTGGCGGTGTCCCAGTCGTCGCCGAAGTGCTCGGTGGCCAGCGCGCGCACGAACGAGTGCAGGATGCGCAGCCCGATCGCCGTCGTGTGCCCCGGACGGCCCGGCGTCAGGCTGTCGGTGGCCTTCAGGCCCATGACGTCCACCAGCATCTGGCCGGTCTCGGCGACCCGGCGGGTGAGGCTGTGCGTCGCCAGGTCGGACACGCCGGCCAGCACCTTGGCGCTGGAGATCTCGACGTAGGCCATGGGCAGGCACTTGCAGAACAGCGCGACCGACTGGTACAGCCCGTAGTCGGAGAAGACGGCCTGGCCGCGGGCCAGCAGCTCGGCGTCCTCACCCCACTCGGGCAGGTCCTTGCCGAAGTCGATGGCGTCGAAGATGGCCGAGGGGCCGGTCTCGCCCGAGGGGGCCCGCGCCTCCCGCTTGGCCCGGCCGAGCTCCACCACGACCGCGCGCAGCAGGGACAGCGCGTTCTCCCCTGCGGGCCTGGTCTCCAGGTAGCCGGCCACGATCTTGTCGATGTCCGGGTCGGCCTGCTGCCGTAACTGCCGGAACCGTTCCGCCGGCCAGCGCTCGGCGGGGCCGTTGTCGTGCTCGTTCATGTTCCCCGTACTCCAGATCCGGTCAGAGACCTCCGCGTTTGCGCAGCGCCTCGACGTCCAGCAACGTGATGGTCCGCCCCTTCATGGCGATGAGGCCGCGGGCGGCGAGCGACTGCAGGGCCCGGTTGACCGCCGGGCGGGACGCGCCGATCAGCGCGGCGAGGTCCGACTGGGTCAGCCCCGGCATGTCCACGACCGGGCCCTGGGTCTGGCCGCGCTTGACCGACAGTTGCAGCAGCAGCTTGGCCAGGCGCCCGCCCAGGTCGAGGAAGGCCAGGTCGGCGGCCTGCCCGGTGAGCCTGCGCACCATCTGCCCGAGCATGCGCAGGAACTCGTCGGCCAGCCCGGGATGCTCCCGCATCAGCTCCAGCAGCCGCGCCCTGGGCAGCGCGAAGATCCAGCAGGGGCGCACGGCGATGATCGACGCCGACCGCGGCGAGTCGTCCAGCAGCGCCATCTCGCCGAAGGTCTCCGCCCGGCCCAGCATGTTGAGCACGATCTCGTCGCCGTGCTCGGTGGTGAAGACGACCTTCACCAAGCCGTCGAGCAGCACGTACAGGGATTCGCCCGGATCGCCCTGGTGCAGGATGATCTGCCCGTTGCGGTATCTGCGCGCCACCCCGGCGCGCACGGTGCTGGTGATCCCGGCCGGTCCGAGCACACGGAACAGCGGGACCTCCGCCAGCACGGCGGCGACCGCCTGGACGTCGTGTGGAACCGCCCCGCTGCTGGCGCTCATGGAAGAACTTTAGGACGCGAACGCCGATCGGGCAGTAAGTGGTAAGCGATCTCCCGAATGTGACGAGCGCCACACCCGCACTGTGTCGTCCGCGACAGTGCGCGAAGGCCGCCCGGAGCACCGTTGGGGGGCCGGTCGAACGAGGTTGACCCCCGAGGACCCCGGCCGGCGGGGAGACGATGATGCAGTTGGATACGTTGGAGCGCCGCGACACCGCCACCCTCGTGTCGGACGCCCAGGAGGGCGACGCCCAGGCGTGGGAGCGGCTGGTCGAGGAGTTCACGCCGATGCTGCGGTCGAGGATCCGGCGCTTCCGGCTCGGCCACGAGGACGCCCAGGACGTGCTCCAGACCACCTGGTTGCTGGCCTGGCAGAACCTCAAGAGCGTCGAGGACCCCCAGCGCATGCCCGGCTGGCTGGCCACGATCGCCTTCCGCGAGTGCCTGAAGCTGACCAGGCGCACCCGGGAGATCTGCACGCCCGACCTCGACACGCTCGGCAGCACGGACGACGTGGACAGGGAACTGGCCAGGATCTGGCTGGCCGGCACGCTGGAGGAGCTGGTCGAGGAGCTGCCCGCGGCCCAGCGCGTGCTGTTTCGAGCACTCACGGAAACCTCCGAGCCGCACTACGTGGACGTCGCCCGCCGGCTGGGCCGGCCGGTCGGCAGCATCGGCCCCACCCGCGCCCGCTGCTTCGCCAGGCTGCGCGGGCTCCTGCAGGACCGCGAGATCACCAGGGACTTCCTGGACTGAGTCCTAGTTTCCTGACCGGTCAAGAGGGATCGCCTCCAGGAAGGGCTCGAAGTCGAAGCGCGCCATCTCGTAGGCGTCGGGATCGGTCACCTCGGGGAAGGCGTACATCTTGCGCCGCGTCCCGGGGAGCAGCCGGTCGGCCCGCGGAGCCTCGGGGACCGGCTCCGGCAGCGTGCCGCGGGCCGTCTCCGCCTCCAGGGCCGCGGTGAGCTCCGGCCCGAACGGCGGGTCGTAGAGCGCGCCCACCCGCTGGTAGGTGCGGAAGTAGCCGACGATGAAGCGCATGCGGTCGGGGTAGGACACCCAGTCGGTCACCCCGGCGGTGGCCTGCTCGACGTCGTCCGGGATGAACTCCTCGGCGAGCTTGCGCACCTTGTCGTTCCTGATCGGCCGCCAGGCGAGCGCCATGTCCACGCCCGGCGGCGGGGCCAGCGGCCGGCCGACCCTGACGTCGCTGAGCGGCGTGCGCACGGCGAACAGGTGACGGGTGTACAGCGAGGACCACTTGGCCTCCAGCACGCGCGTCAGCCACGGCTGGTCCTCGTGCCGGGCGCTGAACAGCGGGAAGCGCGGGTAGGGGCGCCGGGTCACCAGCGAGCGCAGCGACCGCCACGACATCCGGGTCAGCCACCGCACCGGCCGGTACAGCACCAGCTCCAGAGCCTTCTGCGCGCGCTTCTGCTCGTAGGCCGACAGCGCCACGCCGGCCCCGAACATCAGCTCGGCCCGCTCGTCGGGGTCGGTGGCCGCGCGCGCCTGCCGCAGCAGCAGGGCGGCGTCCCGCAGGTAGCGCTCGTCGGCCTCCTCCAGCAGCCCGGACAGGAACTCCGGCGGCATCGGCGTGTTCTCCGACTCCGGGCTCACCTTGACGTAGCAGTCGGGCGTGCCGTTCCACAGGTTGGCCGCCAGGCTCGCGGTCTCCAGGAAGATCGCCCGGTTGGCCAGCGCCAGCCCGAGCTGGTAGCTGGGGCCGAGCAGGGTCAGCAACATGGCGCGGAACAGGCGGCGCAGGCGGGCGGGCACGTGCAGCCGGTCGCCGAAACCGGTCAGGAAGGGCGAGCCCGGAGTCAGGTCGAGGCTCTCGGCGACCGCCTTGGAGGTCCATTTGGCGTAGCAGTACCAGTTGGTCGCGTCCTGGCCCAGGTGCTGGGCGAGGTCCCCGGCGACACGGTGGTAGCCATGGGCGATGACCATGGCCTCAAGCGCAGGGTTCCTGTCCTTGCAGGCGGCGATGCGCAGCACGTCGTCCGCCGTCATCGGAGCGCCTGGCGCAAGCGCTTGTTCCACTTCGGACATGAGGTCTCCCGTCAGTGGTCCCCCCTGGGACCGTCGATCCTCACCGGGTCAGAGCGCGTCCGGTGACGTGAGATACAGGGCGGCGGTCCCGCTTTCCCCGTGACCGCCGCCCGGAGCGTAGGGCGGGTGACTTGCGGTGCGGTTGCAGGGCGATCCGAGCCCCCGCCGGAGCGCCCGCCGCCCCGGGAGGGGCCCGGGGCGGCGGCCGGCTACTCCTGCACCGATATCTTGCTGATCACGACGAAGCCGCCGAGCGCCCCCGCGGAGCCGGCGGCCGTCGTCGTGGTGAGGTTGACCACCAGGTCATAGGTGCCCGGGCCGAGCTGGCCGCGCATCGGGACCGACGCGGTGTACCGTCCCGAGCCAGGGGTGAACGTCATCTCCACGGGAGGCGAGGGATGACGGGTCTCACCACCTCCCAGCAGGTCGGCGATGATCTCCACATGCCACCGTCCGGCCAGCCAGTCGACCAGCTCGCCGGCGACCTCCCAGCTCACGTCAACGGTCCAGCCCTCGCCGCATCTCACGACGTTCGTGGGCTGGGCGCCCGGGTCCACAACCTGACCGTGCAGCACGCCGCTCAACTGCTCGGCCGGAACCTTCATCACCTGGAACTCACCGGTCGCCATGTCGCTGTCTCCTTTCCGGGGGGAACCAGGTCCCCGTACGGAGAGGCAGAGCGGTGGGACAGCCGGGTAAATACCGGGTGTATTCAAGGACACAATGCCGGGACGCACCGCCCCGGCCACTACGGTGGAGGCGTGATCCACGACCGCCCGGACCCCGCGTCGAAGGCCCGGCTCGCCGCCGGGTGGCTCGCGCTCGCGGGCGGCTCCCCGGCCGCGCGGGCCGCCGGCGCCGAGCTGATCGCCCGCTGGGCCGAACCCCACCGCCGCTACCACACCCTCGCCCATCTCGCCGCCGTGCTGGCCGCCGTCGACGACCTGGCGGGGGAGGCCGCCGACCCCGCCGCCGTGCGCCTGGCCGCCTGGTTCCACGACGCCGTCTACGACGGCAGGCCCGGCTGGGACGAGGAACGCAGCGCCCAGCTCGCCCAGGCGCGCCTGCCGCGCTGCGGGGTGCCGCCCGGCCGGGTCGCCGCGACCGCCCGGCTGGTCCGCCTGACCGCCGCCCACGACACGGTGGCCGCCGGCGACCGCGACGGGGCCGTGCTGTGCGACGCCGACCTGGCCGTGCTGGGCCGCCCCGGCTACGACGCCTACGCCGCCGACATCCGCCGCGAGTACGCCCACGTGCCCGACGACCTGTTCCGGCAGGGCCGCGCGCAGGTGCTGCGCAGGCTGCTGGCCGCGCCGCGGCTCTACCGCACGGACCGGGCCCGCGAGCTGTGGGAGGAACCCGCCCGCGCCAACATGACCGCCGAGCTGGCCCGCCTCGCGGGAGGCTAGGGCGCGCCGGCGTCGTGGCGCTTGCGGCGGCGCAGACCGGCGGCGATCAGGCGGCGCAGCAGCTCGCGCGAGCTGACCGGCTCGGCGCCCAGCGACACCGCCCGCGCGTGCACGGTCTCCGGGACGTCGTAGTGGTCCCGGTCGAAGGCGCGGCCCGGCACCCCGAGCCGGGCCGCGAACGCGTGGAGCTCCTCCAGCGAGCTGTCGCTCACCAGGTGCGACCACATCAGGCCGCGCGGCCCCGGCCAGTCGGGGGGATCGATCAGAACCGTCACGCCCTCAAGGGTAGGACCCTGCCGCGCACGCCCAGCTCGCCCAGATCGGGCACCACGACGTGCGCGCCGTGCCCGGCCAGCGCGGCGGCGTCGCCCGGACCGTCCCGGGTGACCGCCACGACCAGCCCGAATCCGCCCTTGCCGCCCGCCTGGACGCCCGGCAGCGCCGCGTCCACCACGGCGGCCCGTCCGGCGGGCAGCGCCAGGCGGCGCACGGCCTCCAGGAACAGGGCGGGGTCCGGCTTGCCCGGCAGGTTCATCAGGGCCGCGTCGCCGCCGTCCACGACCAGGTCGAACAGGTGCGCCACGCCCGCGGCGGCGACCAGCCGGCGGCCGTGCAGGCTGGCCGAGACGGCGGCCGTGCGGGCGCCCCGGTGGCGCAGCTCGTGCAGCAGGGCCACGGTGGCGGGGAAGGCGGCCACGCCGTACTTGTCCACCTGCGCGAGGAAGATCTGGTCCTTGGCCAGGCCGAGCCCGTGCACGGTGGGCGCACCCGGCTCGTCCTCGGGACCGCCTTCGGGCGCGGTGAGGCCGCGCGCGGCCAGGAAGGTGCGCACGCCGTCGAGCCGCGGCCGGCCGTCGACGTGCCGGAGGTAGTCGTCACGGATGTCGAACGGGTCGCAGCGGCCGCGCAGGAAGGCGTCGAAGACGTGTTTCCAGGCGGCCGCGTGCACCCGGGCGGTGTCGGTGACCACGCCGTCGATGTCGAACACCACGGCGCGGATCGAGGCCAGATCGATGACGGGCTCGTTCACACTGTGAACGTAACCGCTCTACCAGGCGACGGGTAGCTCCTTGACCCCGTACACGATGGCCAGCTCCCTGAACGGCACCTCGCCCGAGACGTGCAGGTCCGGGAAGCGGCGCAGCAGGGCGGGGAAGGCGATGCGCATCTCCATCTGGGCGAGCGGCGCGCCGATGCAGCGGTGGATGCCGTGGCCGAAGGCCAGGTGCGAGCGGGCGGTCTCGCGGCCCGGACGCACCTCGTCCATGTCCGGGCCCAGCGAGGGGTCGCGGTTGGCGCCGGTCAGCGAGCACAGCACCATCTCACCCTTCTTGATCGGCACGCCGTGCAGCTCCAGGTCCTCGCGGGCGAAGCGCGGGAAGGCCACCTGCACGACCGTCATGTAGCGCAGCAGCTCCTCGACGACGTCATTGACGTAGCCGTCCACCTCCCGCACCTTGGCGGCCTGCTCGGGGTGGCGCATGAGCCAGAGCGCGCCGAGCGCGAGCATGCTGGTGCTGGTGTCGTGGCCGCCGGTGAGCAGGCCGTCGGACATGCTGGCCAGCGTGCGGTCGTCGAGGTCGTCGCCGTGCTCGCGCAGGAGCTGGCCGAGCAGGCCCTCGCCGGGATCGCGCCGCTCGCGGGCGACCAGGTCCACCAGGTACGCCATCGCGTCGTTGATCGCCTGCAGGGACGCCTCGGGGCCGGCCGACAGGTCGAACCGGTCCTTGCTGATCCTGACGAAGTCGGCGCGCTCCTCGTACGGGACGCCGAGCAGCTCGCACACCACCAGCGACGGGATCGGCAGCGCGAAGTCCTCGACCAGGTCCGCGGGCGGGCCCTTGGCCTCGATGCGGTCCAGGTGCTCCTCGACCATCGCCTCGATCCGCGGCTCCAGCCGGCGCAGGCGGCGCATGGTGAACTCGGGGGTCAGGTACTTGCGCAGCCGCGTGTGCTCGGGCGGGTCCCGGAAGCCGAGGCCGCCGGGGTCCTCCTGGTTGGAGCCCAGGCCGGAGATGCCGGCGAAGTCGTTGCTGAACCGCTCGTGGTCGCCGAGCACACCGCGTACGTCCTCCCAGCGCGTGACCAGGTGCACGGTCTGGTCGCCGGGGATCTTCATGGGGAAGACGGCGTGCTCGGCCCGGATGCGGCCGAGCTCGGCGACCGGGTCGAAGTCCTCGCGCATGAACTGGACGAAGGGGAACTCTGAGTCAGACATGGATATCCGTCCTGCTGGGATACATCGCACTATGTTGGGATAAATCCCTCGGTAGATGGTCCCATCCGGACAGGCGGCTGTTGCCCTCCGAAAGGACGAAATTGCCGCTCACTCTCACGTCCCACCTGGCCACCCGCCCGATCGTCCATCTGGCCGCGCGTCCGGCCGCCCGCCGCGTGGTCCCGTGCGGGAGGCCGGGATGCGCCTCATTGTGCGCCGGGTCGCGGGCCGCCGACTAGCCACAACCCCCTTCTGGTACGGCGTGTGTCACAGGAACCGGTGGGAGACAGGGGAAATCGGTGGCGTTTGGCGTACAAGGGGGCGACAGTCTGCGATGATCTCGTCCCAAGACAAGCTGGAGTTGAGCCTCGCGGATAGTGACTGATGCCGACATTTGAGGAAATAGCAGCCTTCGTCGCCGAGAAGCCGTTCGCCACCGCCGTCATCGCCCTGCTGGGCCTGGCCGGGCTCGTGCTGGCGTTCCTGGTGCTCCGGATGGCCTGGCGCGCGGGCACCTGGTTATTCGCCCGCTACGTCGCCCCCCGTCCCGTCGAGGACGTGCTCACCGTCGTCGCCGCCTCCATCGCCACCGGCGTGTCCGCCCAGGGCATGTGGCGCTTCTCCGGAGACGTGCTGGGCCTGGACGGACCGCTCCGGCTGCTGCTGTTCGCCTTCATCGAGGTCGCCATCATCACCTCGGCCGTCCGCGCCCGCCGCAACATGCGGGAGAACTTCTCCGCCGGCATCGACGGCATCGCGGTCTGGGCACTGACCTGCCTGACCGCCGTCCTGTCCAGCATGGACGCCCGCAGCCTCCCCGAGGCCGTCTTCCGCCTGGCCGCCCCGCTGGTCGCCGCCTGGCTCTGGGAACGCGGCATGGCCATCGAACGCCACCGCATCCGCGGCACCGGCCGCATCAACTGGCGTCTGACCCCCGAACGCCTGCTCGTCCGCATGGGCCTGGCCGAGGTCAGCGACCGCACCGCCTCCGAGGTAGACGCCCACCGCCGGCTCACCCGCGTCGCCCTGGCCGCCAAGCGCGCCAAGGCGCTGCGCGACAGCGGCGCCTCCGAGCGCAAGATGCGCGGCGCGCTGGCCAGGCTCGACAAGGCCATGGACCAGGCCGTCGAGCACACCGGGCTGGCCGTCGACCAGCAGCGTCAGGAGGCGCTGCTGGCCCAGATCGCCGCCCTGTACAACACCACCGCGCTCATCGACGCCGACCCGCGCGTGCCGTGGGAGCCCGAGGCCGACCATCGTCCCGTGCCCGCCCGCCCGGCGCTGCCGCCCGCGCTGGCCCAGCTCGTCGAGGACGAGGACGAGGACGTCGAGGTGTTCGACGCCACCCCCCAGGTCGTCGACACCGCCCAGCGCGCCGCCCAGATCAGGGCCGCCCGCGAGTTCTGGGACCGGCAGATCGCCAAGCGCATCGTGCCGCGCTCGGTGGACATCGCCCAGGAGATCGGCGTCCCGCTGGCCACCGCGCGCGAGTATCGTGCCCTGTGGAAGCTGGAGCCGCAGGCGCACGCCCTGATCGAGGCTCTGTACCAGCAGCACGGCATCGTCGACACCGGCGCCTTCCCGGCCATCGCCGACGACGGGCGGGTGCTGGCCAAGTAGGGGGAGCTCGGTTGCGGGAGCGCACGCTCGAACGCGTCAGGAAACTCCTGGCCAAGGCCGAACGCACGGACAACGAGCACGAGCGGGCCACCTTCCTGGCGGCCGCCTCCGCCCTGATGGCCAAGTACGGCATCGACACCCTCCCGCCGCCCGGCGCCCGCCAGACCCCCGGCGACCGGATCGTCACCCTGCCCGCCCCGTGGGCCAGGGAGAAGGCCCGCCTGGTCAGCCTGGTGGCCCAGGCCGTCCGCTGCCGTCCGCTGCTGATCGGCCGCGGCGACGGCGGCCAGCGGGTGCACGTGTTCGGCTTCGCCGCCGACCTCGAACGCGCCGACGTGCTGGCCACGTCGCTGCTGCTGCAGATGGCCTCCGGCCTGGCCCGCGTACGGCCGCCGGGCGAGCTCGCCGCCGCGCGGGCCTACCGGCGCTCGTGGCTGCTGGGGTTCACCGACGAGGTGTACCGGCTGCTGCGCGAGGCCGAGTCGCGCGCCGCGACCGAGGCCGAGGCCGCCGGGGCGGGCACCGCGCTGGTGCTGGCCGACCGCCGGGCCGAGGTCGACCTGGCGGTGGCCGCCCACTATCCGCGCATCCGCATGTCCGTCCCGACGACCAGCGGCACGGGCTACCGCGCGGGCGTGCTGGCGGGCCGGCACGCCGACCTCGGACGCACCGGCATGCCCACCGCCACCGCCCGCGAACTGCCCCGCTGAGCCGCCTGACCGCTCAGCCCAGCGCGGCCGAGACCAGTGAACGGGCCTCCTCCTGCACCTTGGCCAGGTGGTCGGGGCCCTTGAAGGACTCGGCGTAGATCTTGTAGACGTCCTCGGTGCCCGACGGGCGGGCGGCGAACCAGGCGTTCTCGGTCGAGACCTTCACGCCGCCGAGCGCCGCGCCGTTGCCGGGGGCCGCCGTCTGCACCGCCGTGATCGGCTCGCCGGCCAGCGACGACGCCGTCACCTGGTCGGCCGACAGCTTGGCCAGCACCGCCTTCTCCTCGCGGGTGGCGGGCGCGTCGACCCGGGCGTAGGCGGGCTCGCCGAACCGCTCGGTCAGGCGACGGTAGTGCGCGCTCGGCGACTCGCCGGTCACCGCCAGGATCTCCGAGGCCAGCAGGGCGAGGATGAGGCCGTCCTTGTCGGTGGACCAGGGGGAGCCGTCGCGCCGCAGGAACGAGGCCCCGGCGCTCTCCTCGCCGCCGAACCCGAGCGAGCCGTCGAGCAGCCCGGGGACGAACCACTTGAAACCGACCGGCACCTCGTAAAGGCGCCGGTCGAGCGAGGCGGCGACCCGGTCGATGACGCCGCTGCTCACCATCGTCTTGCCGACCCCCGCCGCGGCGGGCCAGCCTTCGCGGTGGGCGTACAGGTAGGAGATGGCGACGGCCAGGTAGTGGTTGGGGTTCATCAGGCCGTCGGGGGTGACGACGCCGTGGCGGTCGGCGTCGGCGTCGTTGCCGGTGGCGATGTCGTACCTGTCGCGCTGGGCGATCAGCGACGCCATCGCGTACGGCGACGAGCAGTCCATGCGGATCTTGCCGTCCCAGTCGAGCGTCATGAACCGCCAGGTGGGGTCGACCAGCGGGTTGACCACGGTCAGGTCGAGGCGGTGGCGCTCGGCGATCTCGCCCCAGTAGGCCACGCTCGCCCCGCCCAGCGGGTCGGCCCCGATGCGCACCCCGGCCGACCTGATCGCGTCGAGGTCCACCACGGACGGCAGGTCGTCGACGTACGCGCCGAGGAAGTCGTAGCGGCCGGCCGCGTCGAGGGCCTTGGCGTAGGAGATCCTGGACACGCCCTTCATGCCGTCGGCCAGCAGCTGGTTGGCGCGGTCCTGGATCCAGGAGGTGGCGTCGGTGCCGGCGGGGCCGCCGTGCGGCGGGTTGTACTTGAAGCCGCCGTCGGAGGGCGGGTTGTGCGACGGCGTCACCACCACGCCGTCGGCGAGCCCGGACGTGCGGCCCCGGTTGTGCCGCAGGACGGCGTGCGATACGGCGGGGGTCGGCGTGTAGCCGTCGCGGGAGTCGATCAGCACCTCGACCCCGTTGGCCGCGAACACCTCCAGCGCCGACACGCGGGCGGGCTCGGACAGCGCGTGCGTGTCGATGCCCAGGAACAGTGGCCCGTCGGTGCCCTGGGAGGCGCGGTATTCGCAGATGGCCTGGCTGGTGGCCAGGATGTGGTCCTCGTTGAAGGCCGTCCGCAGCGAGGACCCGCGGTGGCCCGACGTGCCGAACGCCACCCGCTGCGCCACCTCGGCGGGGTCGGGGTGCAGGGCGTAGTAGGAGGTCACCAGCCGGGCGACGTCGACCAGGTCGGCGGGCTGGGCGGGCTGTCCTGCGCGATCGTGCGTCATGAGGCCACTTTACAAATCCGCCCCCTTCGTACGGGTGAGCGCGCCCGTCGGCGTGGGAAGATACAGGCGCGTCTGCCTCCAGAACGGAGTTCTGTTTCCATGCGTTTCGGATATTTCCTGAATGAACGGCAAGGGCCCGACCCGCTCGGCGCGCTCCGCGACGAGATCGCCCAGGCGGCCGAGGACGGCTTCGCCTCCGCCTGGCTGTCCCACATCTTCGGCCTCGACGCCCTCACCGCGCTGGCCGTGGCCGGCTCCCAGGTGCCCGGCATCGAGCTCGGCACCTCCGTCGTGCCCACCTACCCGCGCCACCCGGCGGCCCTGGCCCAGCAGGCGATGACGGCCAACGCCGCGCTCGGCGGCCGGCTGGCCCTCGGCATCGGCCTGTCGCACCAGGTCGTCATCGAGCACATGTTCGGCCTCAGCTTCGAGCGCCCCTACCGCCACATGAAGGAGTACCTCGACGTGCTGCTCCCGGCCAGCCGGGGCGAGCAGGTCAAGGCGGCGGGCGAGACGATCAGGGCCGACGTGCGGCTCACCACGCCGGGCGCGGGCTTCCCGGTGCTCATCGCCGCCCTCGGCCCGCGCATGCTGAAGCTGGCCGGCACGGTCGCCGACGGCACGGTGCTGTGGATGACCGGCCCGAAGACGGTGGCCGAGCACGTCGCCCCGACCATCACCGCCGCCGCCGCGGAGGCGGGCCGCCCGGCGCCGCGGATCGTCTGCGCGCTGCCCGTCTGCGTCACCGACGACCCCGCCGCGGCCGTCGAGCGCGCCAACGAGATCTTCGCCGTCTACGGCACGCTGCCCTCCTATCGGGCCATGCTCGACCGCGAGGGCGCCGCCGGGCCCGGGAACGTCGCGGTGGTCGGCGACGAGGAGTCCGTGCTGGCCCAGCTCGAACGGCTGCGCCAGGCCGGGGTGACCGACTTCGTCGGCGCGACGTTCGCCGAGCGGGAACGCACCCGTGAGCTGCTCATCGGCGCGTCGAAGGGTTCATAGGGGGACATCTCAATAAACTCCGGCAAGGTGAAGCGCTTGCTGCATGGCATAGACGTGTCGAACTGGCAGGGCTCCGTCGACTGGGCCGGTCACGCCGAGGCCGGGGTGTCCTTCGCCTTCGCCAAGGCCACCGAGGGCGGCGACTGGACCGACCGGTGGTTCGCCCGCAACTGGTCAGGAATGCGCGAGAGCTGGCTGGTGTGCGGGGCGTACCACTTCGCCCGGCCCAAGGGCGACCCGATCGAGCACGCCCGGCACTTCCTGGCGGTGCTCAGGTCGGCGGGCGGCCTGCGCAGGGGCGACCTGGTGGCGCTCGACCTGGAGACCGGCGACGGGCAGCGCCCCGAGCAGGTCGCCAGGTACGCGCGCCGCTGGTGCCACCACGTCGAGCGGCACGCCGGCCTGCGGCCCTTCATCTACACCTTCCACTGGTTCGCCCGCTCGGGGAACTGCGCCGGCCTGGCCGACTACCCGCTGTGGATCGCCTCTCCGGAGAGGCCGCGCGGCGAACCCCTCGTGCCGCCGCCGTGGCGCGACTGGACAATCCACCAATATGCCAGCAGTCCGCTCGACCGGAACATCTTCCATGGCACCCGCCAGGACCTGACAAGGCTGGGGTTTCACCCGCGATAGCATCGGTGTTCACCATCGAACCAGCCTCGGTGCCGCACATCGAGCGCGATCCAAGGGAGACACCGTGTCAGCCGAGCTACGCATCACCCTCGCCGGAGCCGAGCGTGTGGTCGCGGCCGGCACGACGGCCGGTGAGGCGCTGGAGGCCGACGGCCGCACCGTCATCGCGGCCCGGGTCAACGGCGAGCCGCGCGACCTCGCCCACCCGCTGGCCCAGGACGACGTGGTCGAGCCGATCGAGGTCTCCAGCGAAGACGGCCGGGCCATCGTCCGCCACTCCACCGCGCACGTCATGGCGCAGGCGGTGCAGGAGCTGTTCCCCGAGGCCAAGCTGGGCATCGGCCCGCCCGTGGAGAACGGCTTCTACTACGACTTCGACGTCAAGCAGGCGTTCAACCCCGACGACCTCAAGCGCGTCGAGAAGCGCATGCGGGAGATCGTCAAGCAGGGGCAGCTGTTCTCCCGCCGGGCCGTCAGCGACGACGAGGCGCGCGAGGAGCTGGCCGGCGAGCCGTACAAGCTGGAGCTGATCGGGCTCAAGGGCGGCGCGGCCGACGAGGAGAGCGTCGAGGTCGGGGCCGGGCAGCTCACGATCTACGACAACCTCGACGCCAAGACCGGCGAGCTGTGCTGGAAGGACCTGTGCCGGGGGCCGCACGTGCCCTCCACCCGGTCGATCCCGGCGTTCAAGCTCATGCGCTCCGGCGGCGCCTACTGGCGCGGCAGCGAGAAGAACCCGCAGCTCCAGCGCATCTACGGCACCGCCTGGGAGTCCCGCGACAAGCAGGACGAATACCTGAAGATGCTGGAGGAGGCCGAGCGGCGCGACCACCGCAGGCTCGGCGCCGAGCTCGACCTGTTCTCCTTCCCCGACGAGCTGGGCTCGGGCCTGGCGGTCTTCCACCCCAAGGGCGGCGTGATCCGCAAGGTGATGGAGGACTACTCGCGGCGCAGGCACGAGGAGGCCGGCTACGAGTTCGTCAACACCCCGCACATCACCAAGGAGAACCTCTACCAGGTCTCGGGCCACCTCGACTGGTACAAGGACGGGATGTTCCCGCCCATGGAGCTGGAGGGCGCCCGCTACTACCTCAAGCCGATGAACTGCCCGATGCACAACCTGATCTTCAGGGCGCGCGGGCGGTCCTACCGCGAGCTGCCGCTGCGGCTGTTCGAGTTCGGCACGGTCTACCGCTACGAGAAGTCCGGCGTGGTCCACGGCCTGACCCGGGTGCGCGGCCTGACCCAGGACGACGCCCACATCTACTGCAGCCGCGAGCAGATGCGCGACGAGCTCACCTCGCTGCTGCGCTTCGTCCTCGACCTGCTGCGCGACTACGGCCTGGAGGACTTCTACCTCGAACTGTCCACCAAGGACCCGGAGAAGTTCGTCGGCTCCGACGAGGTGTGGGAGGAGGCCACCACCACGCTGCGCGAGGTGGCCGAGGCCGAGAACCTCCACCTGGTGATGGACCCGGGCGGCGCGGCCTTCTACGGGCCGAAGATCTCCGTCCAGGTGCGCGACGCCATCGGCCGCACCTGGCAGATGTCCACCATCCAGCTCGACTTCAACCTGCCCGAGCTGTTCGACCTGCAGTACCAGGCGGCCGACGGCTCCCGGCAGCAGCCGGTCATGATCCACCGGGCGCTGTTCGGCTCGGTCGAGCGTTTCTTCGGCGTCCTGGTCGAGCACTACGCCGGGGCGTTCCCCGCGTGGCTGGCGCCGGTGCAGGTGGTCGGCATCCCGATCGCCGACGCCCACGTGCCCTACCTCCAGGACGTCGCCAAGCGGCTGCGCGAGCGGGGCATCAGGGTCGAGGTCGACGCGGCCGACGACCGCATGCAGAAGAAGATCCGCAACGCCCAGAAGGCGAAGGTCCCGTACATGCTGCTGGCCGGTGACGACGACATCGCCAACGGCGCGGTGTCCTTCCGTTACCGCAACGGCGAGCAGAAGAACGGCGTGCCCGTCGAGGAGGCCATCGCCGAGATCGTCAACGCCGTGGAACGCCGCGTCCAGGTCTGACCCGCCGCTCCAGGCCCGGCGAGCCTTCCCGGCCTGCCGGGCCTGAGCCGTGCTCCGGGCGGCCCAGGCCCCGGCCGGGTGTCAGTGCCGGCAGGGTGTCAGCGTTGGCCGGGCGTCAGCGGGGGAACAGGCGGAAGGCGACCGCCGGGCGGCCGTCGAAGCGTTCGGCGGCCTCCCGCGCGGAGCCCTCGATCAGCTCGCGGGCGTAGACCTCCGGGGCCTGGTCGGTCAGGGCCTCGATGTAGGCGCGGTGCTCCAGCAGCGACCGAACGCCCCGCTCCAGCCCGTCGGTGACGTCCACGGCGTGGGTGGGGGAGTTGGAGCCGGCGACGGCGACCCAGCGCACGCCGTTCCAGGGCTCGGCGTCGGTGTCAGGAAATATCCAGCGATTTCCGGCGTCTCCGGCGGCGTCCAGCACGGCCCGGCCCACCGCCCGGTGGTCGGGCGTGTTCCAGTACGTGCCGCCCCACGTGTCGTCGGGGTTGAGGGTGATCACCAGCTCCGGGCGGTGCCTGCGGATGGCGGCGGCGATGTCCCTCCTGAGCGCCGTCCCGTACTCGACGACCCCGTCGGCGTGGTCGAGGAACTCCACGGTGGTCACCCCCACCACGGCGGCGCTGGCCCGCTCCTCGCGCTCGCGCACCGGCCCGCACGCGGCGGGGTCGAGCGTGTCGATGCCCGCCTCGCCGCGGGTGGCGATCAGGTAGGAGACCTCGCGCCCGGCGTCGGTCCAGGTGGCGACGGCGGAGGCGCAGCCGTACTCCAGGTCGTCGGGGTGGGCCACGACGGCCAGGGCGCGCTGCCAGTCGGCGGGCATGGGTTCGAGTCGCTGTGCCATGCCCTCACCTTAGGCCCGTCGCGGAGGGCGGAGGATCACGCCGGAAGAGCGGCCCCTCGGCGCGGGGTCCTATGCTGCTTGGTATGCACGATCAGGCAGGAGCCGGGGCGCCCGACAACTTCCAGCGGCTGTGGACCCCGCATCGCATGGCCTACATCAAGGGCGAGAACAAGCCGACCGGCACCGGGCCGGGCGACGGCTGCCCGTTCGACGAGATCCCCCGGATGAGCGACGAGGACGGCCTGATCGTGGCCAGGGGAGAGGTCGTCTACGCCGTCCTCAACCTCTACCCGTACAACTCCGGCCACCTGATGGTCGTGCCCTTCCGGCACGTGTCCGGCTACGACGAGCTGACCCAGGCCGAGGTCGCCGAGCTGGGCGAGTTCACCCAGCGGTCGTTGCGCGCGCTGCGCAAGGCCAGCGGCGCGCAGGGCTTCAACGTGGGCATGAACCTGGGCCAGGTCGCGGGCGCCGGCATCGCCGCCCACCTGCACCAGCACGTCGTGCCGAGGTGGGGCGGCGACACGAACTTCATGCCGGTCGTGGCCCAGACGAAGGTACTGCCCCAGCTCCTGCACGACACCCGGCAACTCCTGGCCGACGCCTGGGCGGACTGACGACACCGGTCGCGGGCCCGCCACCCGAGGCGGCGTCGGCCTGAGGCACCGGTCGGCGGCGTCGATCCCGGGCCCGCCGCCCGAGGCGTCAGTCGCCGGCGTGGGCCAGGTGGGCGGCGGCGGCCTCGGCCGGCTTCTCGCGGCCGAGCGCGCCGATGCCCGCCGCGAGCAGCAGCGGCACGGCCAGCGCCAGAGCCATCGACAACACCGCGGCGCCCGAGTCGTTGACCAGCATCCCGATCACCCCGCTGACCAGCGTGCCGATCAGGCCGGCCCGCAGGGCGGGGGAGTGGCGGAACGCCGCGGGCACCACGCCCGCACTGGCCTGCTCGGGCCGCAGGATCGCGTAGACGAGGAAGGCCACGGCCGCGATCACGATGGGCATGAGGTTGGGGCTGAGCAGGGTGGCCAGCATGGCCTGGAGCTTACGGAAGATCACCTCGAACGCCTCGCCGCTGAGCACCTGGCCCACGAACCTGCCCAGGTGCGTCTGCTCGTCGGGCGGACGCAGGTAGTTGAGCACGGCGAACGTCATCACGATCACCGCCCCGGCCACGCAGAACGCCCCCAGCTTCACGATCGACACCCGCTTGCCGGCCACCAGCAGCGCGGTCACCGCGATGCCCGGCACGAACGCGATCACGCCGCCGAAGTCGCTGCCCATGCCCGAGCCGCCCAGCACCATCGCGAACGCCCCGAGCACCACGATCGCGGCCACCCCCGGCCGCCCCGGCCAGCGGTGGGCGATCACGGTGGTGGCCAGCAGCGTGCCGGTGGCCAGCAGCGCGAACGGGATGTTGCCCAGGCCGTAGTAGCGGGCCCCGACCTCGGCGCTGTAGCCCATGACGCTGTTGAGCTGCAACGTCGTGCCCGTCAGCAGGTCGCCGGCGAGCGTGAGCGCGGTGATGCCGGCCACCACGGCGAGCGGGCCGAGCGGACGACGCCGCCAGGGCCCGCCGAAGGCCAGCGCGGTGACCAGGACGACCCAGCCCAGCACCCCGGCGACCAGTTGCGGCAGGGTGGACCAGGGCAGCAGGTTGACCAGGTAGCTGGAGACCGGCAGGGCGGCCAGCGCGACCGCGGCCAGGCGCACCGGCGACAGGCCCTTGCGCCGCCGCAGCAGCAGGAACGCGACCACGTAGAACAGCACCTGCAACACCGCCACGACGGTGAAGTAGACGCCCTTGACCGACCGGATGGCCTGCGCGGTGGCGTCGGCCCGGCGCAGCCGGTCGATCGTCGCACCGGCGTCGCCGAGTTGCAGCGGCACCCCGACGACCGTGGCCGGCGCCGGCACGCCGAGCCGGGCCAGCACGGTCGCGGTCAGGTCGGGCAGGATCGAGATGTCGGCGCGGCGGGTCGAGGCCGCGCCCAGCAACCGCCCCTGCGCCCCCGGCTCACGCAGCGCGGCCACCCGCAGGTGCGGCACGGAACCGTGGTCGGACAGGCCGGCGAGCAGCACGGTGGTGCCGGGCGGCAGGATCGACAGCAGCGCGCCGGCCTTGGCGTCGGCCAGGCGCAGCGCGTCGCGGCGCTCCTTCGGACCGAGCTGCTCGGGCACCTTGGGCAGCTTGCCACTGGCCAGGTAGGGGTGGACGAGGTCGTCGACGTCCATGGCGATCAGCGGGCACTGCTCCAGGTCGGCCGTGCGGACCTGGAGCGGGGAGGCGTGGTAGCGCTGCACCGCGCCCTGCCGGTCGGCCAGCGCGAGCGCGGCGCCGGGGCCGATCGCGATCGAGCACCGGCCCGCGGCCTTCAGCGCCTCGCCCAGCGTGCCGGCGTTGCGCTGCCCGGCCACGTCGATGAGGTAGCGGTAGTCGGGGATGGCCGCGCCCGCGCCCCGGGTCTCGGGGGCGGGAGGCGCGCCGCAGGCGTAACCGGCGGCGGACCTGGTGCCGGCCGACACCGTGAGCCAGCCGTCGTAGGGGCAGGTGATGTTGCTGACCGTGCGCACCGACAGCGAGCCGATCGCGCTGCCACGCGTCAGCTCCCACAGGTTGGGGGCGTCTGCCTGGTTGACGTCGTCCCAGCTGAGGCCGGAGACGCCGATGAGCGCCACCCTGCCCGCGCCGGGAGCCGAGCCGCCGGCCGTGGCCGTGCCCTGCAGGCCGAGCAGTACGGAACCGGCCAGAACGGCCAGCACCACGAGCGCGCGCCTCACCCCGACGACCTCCCGCGATCGATGACGTCCGTGGCACGCTAGAGCACGTCGCGATCCGGCGCCACCGATTCCCCTACCTTCTCACGGGCGGCGGCGGGCACGGTCCGTCAGCCGCGCACGGGGGTGAGCCAGTGGCGGTAGCGGTCGTCGCGCCCGTGCACGGCGGCCTCGTAGGCGTCGGCCAGCTTGCCGGTGACCGGTCCGGGGCCGCCGAACTCGCAGTGGTCGACCGCGCTGACGTGCACGATCCCGGCCGCCGTGCCGCAGACGAAGATCTCGTCGGCCGTGTACAGGTCGGTGCGCAGCAGATCCTCCCTGGTGACCGTCAGCCCCAGGTCGGCGGCCAGCCGCGCGACGGTGTCCTGCGTGATGCCCTCCAGCGCGCCGGCGTGCGGCGGAGGCGTGGTGAGCACGCCGTCGCGCACGACGAAGACGTTGGCGCCGGTGCACTCGCTGACGTTGCCGGCCGCGTTCAGCAGCACCGCCTCGTCGAAGCCCGCCTGCATGGCCTCGGACTTGGCCATCACCGAGTTCAGGTAGGGGCCGGTGGCCTTGGCCGCGGTCGGCGTCACCCGGTGGTCGTTGCGCTGCCACGAGCTGGTCATCAGCCGCACGCCCGCCTCCAGCAGCGCGCCCCACTCCCAGGACGCGATCGAGACCACCGTCGGGCAGCCGCGCGCCGCCACGCCCATCTCGCCGTAGCCGCGGTGGGCCAGGTGGCGGATGTAGCACGTGGACTGGCCATTGGCCGCGACCGTGGCCAGCGTGGCCGCGCGCAGCTCCTCCAAGGTGTACGGCAGCGGCATCCCGATGATCCGCGCGCTGCGCGCCAGCCGCCGCAGATGTTCGTCCAGCCGGAACACCGCCGGGCCGTCCGGCGTGTCGAAGGCCCTGGTGCCCTCCAGCACGGCGGTGCCGTAGTGCAGGGCGTGCGTCAGGACGTGCACCCGGGCCTCGCCCCAGGGCACCAGCTCGCCGTCCATCCAGATGTGCTCGGCCTCGCGCATCGTGCCGCTCCTCTCCGTAAATGGCCGCCAACAATCACAAGATGTAGGCCAATTCATTGATAAGTGGCACAGTAACCGGATAATAGTGGCGTGGGAAGAGAAGAAAACCTTGTCACCCTGGTCCGCGACCGGCTCCGGCTCCACGAGGGCACGGCCAGCCGGCGGCTCGCGGGCGCGCTGACCGACCTGGCCCAGACCGGCGCCATCGCCCCGGGCACCCGCCTGCCCTCCGAGCGCGACCTGGCCCAGGCGGTCGGGCTCAGCCGCGGGACGGTCGCCGCCGCCTTCAACGCCCTGTGCGAGGAGGGCCTGTGCGAACGCCGGCACGGCAGCGGCACGTACGTGCTGGGCGTCCCGACGTTCGGCGGCCTGCTCCAGGGCGGCGCGGTGCTGGCCGACCTGTCGACCTCGGTCGTCCCCGACCCCTCGCACCTGGCGGTGCCCCCGCTGGACGCCGCCGCCCTGATGCGCGCGCCGAGCGGCCACGGCTACGACGCCATGGGCGACTCGCGGCTGCGCGCCGTCCTGGCCGCCCTGGACGCCGGGCCGCACCGCGAGATCCTGGTGACCTCGGGCGCCCAGCAGGGCATCGACCTGGCGGCCCGGGTGCTGCTGCGGCCCGGCGACCGCGTGCTGGTCGGCGACCCGGCCTACGGAGGCGCGCTCAGCGTGTTCCGGCGTGCCGGGGCCCACGCCGTCCCCGTGGACCTCACTGACGCGGACGCCGTGCGCGACGCCCTGGCCCGCCACCGCCCGGCCGCCGTGTACGCGCTGCCGGTGGACAACCCGACCGGCCGCGTGGCCGACCTGCGGCACGTGGCCGAGCTGGCCGCGGCGGCGGACGTCCCGCTGGTGGAGGACCGGACTCTCGCGCCCGTGGTGTTCGACGGCCGGACGCCTCCCGAGCCGCTGGCCCTGGCCCATCCGCACGGCACGGTGACGGTGGGCTCGTTGTCGAAGGTGTTGTGGGGCGGCCTGCGGGTGGGCTGGCTCACCGCCCCCGAGCCGCTGCTGGCCCGGCTGCTGGAGGCCAAGCTCGACGCCGACCTGGCCACCAGCGCCGTCTCCCAGCGGCTGGCCGCCGACCTGCTCGACGGCGACCCCGTGCCGGCCTGGCTCGCCGAGCTGGCCCGCCGCCGCGACCACTTCACCGCCGCGCTGTCCGCGCGCCTGCCGTCGTGGACCTGGTCACGCCCGCAGGGCGGCCTGTCGGTGTGGGCCCGGCTGCCGGGCGCCGACACCGACCGGTTCGCCGCCGTCGCCCGCGAGCAGGGCGTGGCCGTCGCCCCCGGCTCGCTGTTCTCCCCGGACGGCCGCCACCGCGACCGCCTGCGCCTCAGCTTCGCCCTGCCGCCCGCCCTCCTCGACCAGGCGGTCGCCGCCCTGGCCCGCGCCTGGCAGCAGACCGGTCGCTGAGCCCCCGGCCCCGGAACACGGCGACGCCACGCCGGTGATCCGGCGTGGCGTCGGCGGACGAACGTGGCGGGACGGGCCTCGGCTCAGCCCACCTTGACCTTCACCGGCTTGCTCTCGTGGTGCTGCCGGTCGAGCGAGGTGATCAGGTACGTGCCCGGCTTGGCCGAGTACGACGCCGTCGTCACCACGGCCGCCAGGTTGCGGGCGTCGGTGGTGTGGCAGTCCTTGCCCGACTCCGGCACCCGGTACACCGCGTAGGCCCGCGCCCCCTCGGATGGAGTCCAGGACACGGTGGAGCCGCTCGCCTTGACGCCGGCCGGCTTGCCGGGGGCCTCGCCGCCGCGGTCCTCCATGATCGGCAGCAGCGCCGGACGGCTGTAGTGCTCCTTGGCCACCCGGTCGATCGCGCCGAGCGGGTTGGTCAGGAGCTGCTTGGCGCTGAAGTAGATGTCGCCGTCGACCTGCTCGTAGCGCCGGTTCACCGTCAGGTGCGCCGACAGCTCGCCCGGGTTGGCCCAGGCGGCGTTGGTCCTGGTGCCGACCTGGTAGAGCGCCTGGCCGATGTAGAGCTGGACGTCGGTGCCCTTGACCGCGCCCGCCCACCAGGCCGTCAGCGTCTTGTAGTCGGCCGCCTTGAAGCCGCGCGGCCAGTAGAGCTGCGGGGCGACGTAGTCGACCGTGCCGTCCTCGATCCAGGAGCGGGCGTCGGCGTAGATCGAGTCGTAGGCGGACATGCCGGCCGTGGCCGACCCGTCGGGGTCGTTGGACTTGTTGCGCCAGATGCCGAACGGGCTGATGCCGAACTTCACGTGGTTCTTCGTGTCGTGGACGGCCGCGTCGACCTTGGCCACCAGCTTGTTCACGTTGTGGCGGCGCCAGTCGGCCAGCGTCCGGCCCTTGCCGTACTTGGCGAAGGCGGCCTTGTCGTCGAACGTGCCGCCGCCGCCCGGATAGGGGTAGAAGTAGTCGTCGAAGTGCACGCCGTCGACGTCGTAGCGGCTGACCACGTCGGTGATGACCTTGGTGACGTGCTCGCGCACCTGCGGCAGGCCGGGGTTGTAGTAGAGGCCGCCGCCGTACTTGACCGTCCAGTCGCGGTGCTGCTTGGCCGGGTGGTTCGCCGGGAGCTTGGACAGGTCGGCGCCCTCGGCCGCGCGGTAGGGGTTGAACCAGGCGTGGAACTCCAGGTTGCGCTTGTGGGCCTCGTCGATGAGGAACGGGAGCGGGTCCCAGCCCGGGTCCTTGCCCGCGGTGCCCGTCAGGTACTGCGACCAGGGCTCCAGCGAGGAGCGGTAGAGCGCGTCGGAGGCGGGCCGGACCTGGACGAAGACGGCGTTGAGATTGCGCTTGACCGCGCTGTCGAGGATCTTGACGTACTCGGCCTTCTGGCGGGCCTGGCCGAGGCCGGCGCGCGAGGGCCAGTCGATGTTCTTGACCGTCGCGATCCACACCCCGCGCAGCTGGCGCTTGGGGTAGCGCGGGTCGGGCTTGCAGGCCGCCGTCGCCTCGGCGGTGGCGGGGGCGGTGGTCGTCGTCTTCTTGGTCGCTGCGGGGCTCTCGGTCGCGCCGGGGCCGAACACGTAGGCGGCGCTGGTGGTCACGACCGCGAGGGCTGCAGCGGCTAGGAGTGGGCGTCCAGTTCGCATAGTGCAAACCAGTCTGGCAGCTGCTCCCGCGTGATCGGACCTGAAAAAAGAAATGCAGTCGTGATGCTTCTGTTACGAAACGGTAGATGTGTGATCAAACGTGCGGGCCGGGAGGGACATGCCGCCCTCCCGGCTCAGCGCCGCTCAGTCCGTACCCCTTACTCGGTGGCCGCCACCTTGCTCGCCAGGTTCGGCGGCAGCGGCTCGTAGCGCAGGAACGTGCGCGTGAACGTCCCGGTGCCGTGCGACATCGAGCGCAGGTCGATGGCGTAGCGGGTGATCTCCAGCTCGGGCACCTCGGCCTTGACCAGCGTGCGCCCGGTGCCCACCGGCTCGGTGCCGAGCACGCGCCCGCGCCGCGAGGACAGGTCGGACATCACCGAGCCCACGTGGTCGTCGGCCACCAGCACCGACAGCTCGTCCACCGGCTCCAGCAGCAGGGTCGGGACCTTCGAGGCCGCCTCCTTCAGCGCGAGCTGGCCCGCGATCTGGAAGGCCATGTCGGAGGAGTCGACCGAGTGGGCCTTGCCGTCGTAGAGCGTGACGCGCACGTCCACCATGGGGTAGCCGGCCACCACGCCGCGCTCCATCTGGGCCCGCACGCCCTTCTCCACCGACGGGATGAACTGCCGGGGCACCACGCCGCCGACGATCTTGTCCACGAACTCGAACCCGCCGCCCGAGGGCAGGGGCTCGACCTCCAGGTGGCAGATCGCGTACTGGCCGTGGCCGCCGGTCTGCTTGACGTTGCGGCCCATCGCCTGGCACCGGCCGCCGAACGTCTCACGCAGCGGCACCCGCAGCTCGATCCGCTCGACCTCGACGCCGTGCCGGTTGGCCAGGCGGTCGAGCAGCACGTCGGTGTGCGCCTCGCCCATGCACCACAGCACGAGCTGCCGGGTCTCGGCGTTGTTCTCCAGGCGCAGCGTCGGGTCCTCGGCCACCAGCCGGCCGAGCGCCTGGGCCAGTTTGTCCTCGTCGGCCTTCGACTTCGCCCTGATCGCCACCGGCAGCAGCGGCTCGGGCATCTGCCAGGACGTCATCAGCAGCGGACGGTCCACCTCCGACAACGTGTCGCCGGTCTCGGCCCGCGACAGCTTGGCCACGGCCACGATGTCCCCGGCCGAGCCCTTGGCCGCCGGGCGTTGGGTCTTGCCCAGCGGGCTGGTCAGCGTGCCGATGCGCTCGTCGACGTCGTGGTCCTCGTGCCCGCGGTCGGCCAGGCCGTGGCCGGAGACGTGCACGGTCATGTCGGGGCGCAGCGTGCCGGAGAAGACGCGGACGAGGCTGATGCGGCCCACGTACGGGTCGCTGGTGGTCTTGACGACCTCGGCCACGAGCGGGCCGTCGGGGTCGCACGCGATGCCGCCGACCGGCTTGCCGGACAGGTCGGTGATCTCGGGCATCGGGTGTTCCAGCGGCGAGGGGAAGCCCTGGGTCACCAGCTCCAGCAGCTCCGTCATGCCCACCGCGTGGCCGTCGCCGAGCCCGCTGCACAGCACCGGGAAGAAGCTGCCGCGGGCGACCGCCTTCTCCAGGTCGTCCACCAGGACCTTGGTGTCGATGGGCTCGCCCGCCAGGTAGCGGTCCATGAGCGACTCGTCCTCGCTCTCCTGGATGATGCCCTCGATCAGCTCGCCGCGCCGCTCGTCGATCTGCGCCTTGTACTCGGCGCCCGGCTCCTTCTCGGTGCGGGCGCCGGTCGCGTAGTTGTAGAACTTCTGCGACAGCAGCCCGATCAGGCCGTTGACGTGCCCGTTGGTGATCACCGGCAGGTAGAGCGGCGCGACGCCGTCGCCGAAGACGTCCTGGCAGGTGGCCAGCACCTCGTCGAAGTCGGCTCGCTGGTGGTCGATCTTGGTGATCACCACCGCCCTGGGCATGGCGACCTGGGCGCACTCCTCCCAGAGCATCTGCGTGAGCCCGTCGATCCCCTCGGAGGCCGACACGACGAACAGGGCGGCGTCGGCGGCGCGCAGCCCGGCGCGCAGGTCGCCGACGAAGTCGGCGTAACCCGGGGTGTCGAGCAGGTTGATCTTGATGCCGTTGTGCACGAGCGGCGCCAGCGCCAGGTTGACCGACCGCTGCTGGCGCACCTCGACCTCGTCGAAGTCGGTGACCGTGTTGCCGTCCTCCACCCGGCCCGGCCGCTGGACGGTGCCCGTCGCCGCGAGCAGCTGCTCGACCAGGGTGGTCTTGCCCGCTCCCGAGTGGCCGACCAGCACGACGTTGCGTATCGCGTCCGCCCTGTCGGCCGTGGGTGCCCTGCCCGCGGCTCCCATGGCCCCGCCGGAGTTCCTTTCCGCCACTTCGCCTCCCACGTCGTCGGTGCATCCAACGCCGCGCCCGCGCGGAGGGTGTCAGGAACCGCATGGACGCGGTGTGTTCACCAAATACCCATGTGGCGAATATCACAAGGGGTGCGGGGCAAAGAAAGTGGCCGCTCACGTGATGGCCTACGATCGGACCGCGATGCTCAAACTCCTGCGACCGGCCATGACCCGGATACTCACCCCGCTGGGCAGGGCTCTCGTCGGCCGCGGGATCGGCCCGAACGCCGTCACGGCGATCGGCACCCTCGGCACGGTGATCTCGGCCCTGCTCCTGTTCCCGCTGGGCCAGCTGGCCTGGGGGGCGCTGCTCATCACCGTCTTCGTGCTGTTCGACCTGCTCGACGGCGTCGTGGCCCGGCTGGGCGGCAAGGGGGGCACCGTCTGGGGCGCCTTCCTCGACTCCACGCTCGACCGGGTGGCCGACGCCGCCATCTTCGCCGGCCTGATCCTGTACTTCGTCGCCGGGGGCGACACGCTGATGGCCGGCGTGACGCTGGCCTGCCTCGTCGCCGGGTCCCTGGTCTCCTACGCCAAGGCCAGGGCCGAGGGCCTCGGGCTCACCGCGGACGTGGGGCTGGCCGAGCGTCCCGAGCGGCTGGTCGTGGCCCTGGTCGCGACCTTCTTCTCGGGGATCGGGGTGCCGTACGTGCTGCCGCTCGGGATGTGGCTGCTGGCGGCGGCCTCCACCATCACCGTCGTGCAGCGGGTCGTGCACGTCCACCGGCAGACGAGGGAGCGATGAGCGAGAAGACCTCGATCGGCGACCGCATCGTGGCGGCGGGCTTCGCGGCGGGCTGGAAACTGGTCCCGCTGCTGCCCCAGCGGCCCACGGCGGCGGTCTTCCGCCTCCTGGCCGACCGGGTGTGGCGCAAGCGCGGCAAGTCCGTGCGCCGCCTGGAGTCCAACCTGGCCAGGGTCACCGGCATCGACGCCGGCAGCGCGGAGCTGCGCGAGCTGAGCAGGGCCGGCATGCGCTCCTACTTCCGCTACTTCCACGAGGTCTTCCGCCTGCCCTCGATCCCGCGGCCGGAGATCGTCCGGCGCACCCACGTCATCGGGGCCGAGCACATCCACGACACCCTGGCCACGGGCCGGGGCGTGGTGCTGGCCCTGCCGCACATGGGCAACTGGGACGCGGCGGGCGCCTGGCTGGTCGGCGTCGGCCACCCGTTCACCACGGTCGCCGAGCGGCTGAAGCCCGAGTCGCTGTTCCGGCGCTACGTCGCCTTCCGCGAGGGGCTCGGCATGGAGGTGCTGCCGCTCACCGGCGGCGACGGCCACAACTTCGGCACCCTCGCCGGCCGCGTGCGCAAGGGCGGCGTGGTCTGCCTGCCCGCCGAGCGCGACCTGACCAAGAGCGGCATCGAGGTGCGCTTCTTCGGCGCCGCCACCAAGGTGCCCGCAGGGCCGCCGCTGCTGGCCGTCCAGACCGGCGCCGCGCTGCTGCCGGCCACCGTCTACTTCGTGGGCGACGACTGGGGCATCCACATCCACGAGGAGATCCCGGTGCCCGCCGAGGGCACCCGGCAGGAGAAGGTCGCGGCCGTCGCCCAGGCCATGACGGACGTCTTCGAGAAGGGCATCGCCGAGCACCCGGAGGACTGGCACATGTTGCAGCGGCTCTGGCTGGAGGACCTGCCGAAATGAAGGTCGGCATCGTCTGCCCCTACTCCTGGGACATGCCGGGCGGGGTCAAGCAGCACATCGACGACCTGGCCCAGGCGCTGATGGCGCAGGGGCACGAGGTCTCGGTCATCGCGCCCGCCGCCGACGACGACGAGCTGCCCCCGTACGTGACGGGCGCCGGCCGGGCGGTGCCGGTGCCCTACAACGGGTCGGTGGCCCGGATGTCGTTCGGGTTCCTGTCGGCCGCGCGGGTGCGGCGCTGGGTGCGTACGGGCGACTTCGACGTGCTGCACATCCACGAGCCGCTGATCCCGAGCCTCGGCGTGCTGGCCTGCTGGGCGGCCAAGGGGCCGATCGTGGCCACCTTCCACGCCTCCTTCACCCGCTCGCGCGCCATCGCGGTGGCCGAGCCGCTGCTGCGCAGCGCGCTGGAGAAGCTGAGCGGCCGCATCGCGGTCTCCGACGCGGCGCGCAAGAGCCTGGTCGAGCAGTTCGGCGGCGACACCGTGCTGATCCCCAACGGGGTGACCGTGGCCCGCTACACCGAGGCCGAGCCGCTGCCCGGCTGGGGCCCCGACGGCGCCACGATCGGCTTCCTCGGCCGCATGGACGAGGAGCGCAAGGGCCTGCCGATCCTGCTCGACGCCTTCAACGTCCTGGCCGCCGAGCGTCCCGGCCTGAAGCTGCTCATCGCCGGGCCCGGCGACGCCAAGGACGTCTACGACAAGGTGCCCAAGCCCTTCCACGAGCGGGTCACCGTGCTCGGCATGGTGAGCGAGGCCGACAAGATCCGCGCCTACCACTCGGTCGACGTGTTCTGCGCCCCCAACACCCGGGGCGAGAGCTTCGGCATCGTGCTGGCCGAGGCCATGGCCTCGGGGGCGACGGTGCTGGCCAGCGACATCCCGGCCTTCCGCAAGGTGCTGGGCGAGGGGCAGGCCGGCGCGCTGTTCGCCAACGGCGACGCCGCCTCGCTCGCCCGCGAGGCCGCCGCGCTGCTCGACGCGCCCGAGCGGCGCGCCAAACTGGCCGCCGAGGCCCTGGTGGCGGTCAGGAAGTACGACTGGTCCACGGTCGCCCGCGACGTGGTGCGCGTCTACGAGACGGTGACCACCGGCGGCGCGGGCCGGGTGGAGGAAGACCTGTGACCGCCTGCCGAGAGCTCCTGTAGGGAACCGCTGTGACATCCACCATGATCGTGCTGATCGTGGGCATCGTCGTCGTGCTCACGGCCGTCTACATCTCCTGGCGCGCGGGCCGGCTCGACCGCCTGCACATCCGGCTCGAACTGGCCCGCGAGGCGCTGGACGCCGCGCTCATGCGGCGCCGGGCCGTGGTGCTCGAACTGGCCGGCTCGCGCTTGCTCGACCCCGCGACCTCGCTGGTGCTGGCCGCCGCCGCCCACGAGGCCAGGATCGCCGGGCCCGAGGAGCGCGAGCACGCCGAGAGCGACCTGTCGCGGGCCCTGCGGGCCGCGGTGGACCAGGAGCGTTTCCGGGAGAAGCTGGCCGAGGTGCCCGGGGGCGGCGACCTGCTGGAGGAGCTTGACGCGGCGGTGGCCAAGGTCGTCTATTCGCGCCGGTTCTACAACAACGCGGTCGGGGTCACCCGTACGGCGCAGCGGCGCTGGCTGGCCAGGACGCTGCGATTGGCCGGTCACACCGAGTTCCCGGAATTCTTCGAGATTGATGACAATCCGCCCGCAACTATGTCGCCTGAATGACCAAATGTGGGGAGGCCGGTAAGCTTCTCCCGATTTCTGGGCAAAGGCGAGGAGTTGTTGCAAGGTGCGGCTATCCCGGATGATCTCGGTGACTCTGGCAGGGGCGGCCGTGCTGGGGCCCGTCGCGGCCTGCTCGTCCGACGAGCCTCCCGCGTCCGGCAAGGCGCCGCAGGCGGCCACCGCCGCCCCCTCGGAGGAGCCCACCGAGCAGGCCGAGGGGCACCCGTTCACCGGACAGCCCTTCGAGGAGCTCAAGCCGGTGCTCGCGGTGAAGATCGAGAACACCGCCGCGGGCAAGCCCCAGCTCGGGCTCAAGAGCGCGGACGTCGTCTACGTCGAGCAGGTCGAGGCCGGCCTGACCCGGCTCATGGCGATCTTCTCCTCGAAGATCCCGGCCAAGGTGGGCCCGGTGCGCAGCGCCCGCATCTCCGACCTGCACATCGTCCCGCAGTTCGGCAAGCCGGCGTTCGCCTACTCCGGCGCGCAGACCAAGATGTTGCCGTTCATCGCCAAGGCCCCGCTGTACGACGTGGGCGACACCCGCAACCCCGGCGCCTACTTCCGCCAGCCGGGCCGCTACGCCCCCTACAACCTGTTCGCCAACACCAAGAAGCTGCTGTCGGGCGCCCCCAAGGCCACCGAGGCCAAGGACATCGGCTTCACCTTCGGCGACGCGCCCGCCGAGGGCGGCGTGGACAAGAAGTCGTACACCGTCAGGTGGCCCGCGGCGCGCTTCACCTTCGCCTGGTCGGAGGCCAAGAAGCAGTGGCTGATCTGGCAGGACGGCAAGAAGGACATGGCGGCCGAGGGCGGCCAGCTCGGCGCGCCCACGATCGTCGTGCAGTACACCAAGACCGAGCGCTCGCAGTTCCACGACTTCCACCAGAGCTACACCCCGCTCGTGCACACCACCGGCAAGGGCAAGGCCGTCGTGCTGCGCGACGGCAAAGCCTACGCGGCCAACTGGGAACGGGAATCGGAGGAGACCGGTACGACGTTCACCACTGAGAGCGGCGAGCCGATGAACTTCGCCCCCGGCCAGGTCTGGATCGCGCTCGCCAGCCGCAAGCCCGTCACCCCTTGATAGACCGTTCTGTATAAGTTGAGCGGCAAATCCTGACATCGTGGCATGTCGGGGGAGGGGTCCATCAGGACCTACGATGGGTTTGATAACTTACCGTCCGCCCTGAGAGCCCGTGAGGAAGACCGTGTCCAGCACGCCTGAAAGCACCCCCGTCACCGGAACGGCCCGCGTCAAGCGCGGCATGGCCGAGATGCTCAAGGGTGGCGTCATCATGGACGTCGTCACCCCCGAGCAGGCCAAGATCGCTGAGGATGCCGGCGCCGTCGCCGTCATGGCCCTTGAGCGTGTGCCCGCCGACATCCGCGCCCAGGGCGGCGTGTCCAGGATGAGCGACCCCGACATGATCGACGGCATCATCGCCGCCGTGTCGATCCCCGTCATGGCCAAGGCCCGCATCGGCCACTTCGTCGAGGCCAAGGTCCTGCAGTCGCTCGGCGTCGACTACGTCGACGAGTCCGAGGTGCTCACCCCGGCCGACTACGCCAACCACATCGACAAGTGGCAGTTCACCGTGCCCTTCGTCTGTGGCGCCACCAACCTGGGCGAGGCCCTGCGCCGCATCACCGAGGGCGCGGCCATGATCCGCTCCAAGGGCGAGGCCGGCACCGGCGACGTCTCCAACGCCGTCACCCACATGCGCACCATCCGCGCCGAGATCAGGCGCCTCACCACGCTGGCCGAGGACGAGCTCTACGTGGCCGCCAAGGAGCTGCAGGCCCCCTACGAGCTGGTCGCCGAGGTCGCCAGGAACGGCAAGCTGCCGG
This sequence comes from Nonomuraea sp. NPDC004702, assembly GCF_053601695.1. Lineage (NCBI taxonomy): Bacteria > Bacillati > Actinomycetota > Actinomycetes > Streptosporangiales > Streptosporangiaceae > Nonomuraea > Nonomuraea sp. NPDC004702. The sequence continues at coordinate 94,973 of NZ_JBSGCE010000015.1, read as the reverse complement.
TCGTGCTGTTCACCGCGGGCGGCATCGCCACCCCGGCCGACGCCGCCATGATGATGCAGCTCGGCGCCGAGGGCGTGTTCGTCGGCTCGGGCATCTTCAAGTCGGGCGACCCGGCCAAGCGCGCCGCGGCCATCGTCAAGGCCACCACGTTCTACGACGACGCCGACGTCGTCGCCAAGGTCTCGCGCGGTCTCGGCGAGGCCATGGTCGGCATCAACGTCGACGAGATCCCGCAGCCGCACCGGCTGGCCGAGCGCGGCTGGTGAACCGGCGCGTCGTCGCAGGTCGGCGGCCCGCCGTAGGTCCATGATCGTCATGTGACGATGAAAAGCTTCGTAAGAGGCGGCATTCGCGAAGGATGTCGCCTCTTTCGTGTTGTCCGCGGTTCAGCGGCCTGTCATGCGACTCGGTCAGGCTACGGGCGTCCCTCACCCTTGATCGTCCCGAGGAGCGCACCGTGTCCCAGCTGAACCGACGGCACTTCCTGGTCACCGGCCTGGCGGCGGGCGCCGCCGCCGCGATCCCCGCCACCGCGGCGAGCGCCGAGCCGGACCCCGCCGCAGAGACCGCGCAGGCACTGGCCTCGCGCGGGCTGTCCACCGACCCCTTCACGCTCGGCGTGGCCTGCGGCGACCCCGACCACGAGGGGTTCGTGCTGTGGACCAGGCTGGCGCAGAACCCGCTGGCCGAGGACGGCTTCGGCGGCATGCCGCAGCGCCCGTTCCCGGTGCAGTGGCAGGTCTACGCCGACGAGCGCGGGCGCCGCGTCGTCCGGTCGGGGGTGGCCGTCGCCGTGCCGGAGTGGGGGCACAGCGTGCACGTCGAGGTCGACCGGCTGAGCTCGGACCGGGACTACTGGTACCGCTTCCGCGTCGGCCCGTACGTCTCGCCCATGGGACGGGCGCGCACGGCCCCCCACCCGCTGTCCTACGGCGGCGCGCTGTCGATGGCCTTCGTCTCCTGCGCCCAGTACGAGCACGGCTGGTTCACCTCCTACCGCAGGCTGGCCGAGGAGCACCCGGACCTGATCCTGCACCTGGGCGACTACCAGTACGAGTACACCAAGGACACCTACACCATCCCGGGCGGCAACGTCCGCGACCACGAGGGCCCCGAGACCGAGACCCTGGCCGGCTACCGCCAGCGGCACGCCCAGTACAAGGCCGACCCCGACCTGCAGGCCGCGCACGCCGCCGCGCCCTGGCTGGTCGTCTGGGACGACCACGAGCTGGACAACAACTGGGCCGACGAGGTGCCGGAGAAGCCGGAGGTGCCCCAGCCGGACTTCCTGGCCCGCCGCGCCGCCGCCTTCCGCGCCTACTACGAGAACATGCCGCTGCGCCGCACGTCGATCCCGCGCGGCATCGACATGCAGCTCTACCGGCGGATCCGGTGGGGCAGGATGGCCACCTTCCACATGATGGACACCCGCCAGTACCGCGACGACCAGGGCTGCGGCGACGGCTACCGCGACTGCCCGGCCGCCGTGGACCCGGCGCGCTCGATCACCGGCGCGGCGCAGGAGCAGTGGCTGATCGACGGCTTCCACCGCTCGCGCGCCCAGTGGGACATCCTGGGCCAGCAGGTGTTCTTCGCCCAGCGCGACAACAACGCCGGCCCCGCCAAGATCACCTCGATGGACGCCTGGGACGGCTACGTCGCCTCCCGCCGGCGCATCACCCAGGGCTGGGTGGACGCCGAGGTGCGCAACCCGGTGGTGCTGACCGGCGACGTGCACGCCCACTGGGCCAGCGACCTCAAGCTCGACTACGACGACCCGACCGGGCCCACCGTGGGCTCGGAACTCGTGGCCACCTCCATCACCACGGGCGGCGACGGCGCGGACTCCGACCCGGCGACGCATCCGTACCTGACGATCAACCCGCATCTGAAGTTCTACAACAACCAGCGCGGATACGTGCTGACGAAGATCGAGCGCGACCTGCTCACGGCCGACTTCAAGGTCGTGCCGCAGGTGCGCGAGCCTGGGGCGCAGGCGTACACGCGGGCGACGTTCGTGGTGGAGGACCGGGTGCCGGGGGTGCGGCAGACGTACCTGCGGCCGCTGGACCCGGCGATCGGCGCCAGGAAGCAGGTGACGGTGGAGGACACCGTCCGGCTGGAGACCGAACGCCCGTAGCCCTGAGGCAGGCGGCGTCCCCGGGGGCCGGGACGCCGCCTTTTCTTCGCCCGGAATATTAGCCAGACTAAGTTAGTTGGGCTAAGTATGAGGGACGATCCCACCCAGATGGCCGAGCAGGTCTCCAAGGTGCTGCGCCACCTGGTCCTGCTGCTGCGGCGCTCCAGCGCCGGCCAGCCCGTCACCACCCAGCAGTACGCCGTGCTCGGCTCGCTCGAACACGGCCCGCGCCGGATGACCGAGCTGGCCGAGGAGCACGCCGTCCAGTTGCCGACCATGACCGTGCAGATCAACCGGCTGGAGTACGCGGGCCTGGTGGCGCGCGGCTCCGACCCGGCCGACGCCCGCGTCAGGACGGTCGAGCTCACCGGCGAGGGCCGCGACCGGCTGCACGCCGTGCGCCGGGCCAGGATCGCCCGCCTCGCCCAGGACCTGGCCGCGCTCACCGACGACGAGCGCGACGTGCTCGCGGCGGCCCTGCCCGTCCTGGCCAAGCTCGGCATCGACAGAACCACCCAGTAAGGGGACAACATGCAAACCGGCGGCGGAATCCTGCGCCAGCCGATGTCCGTCTGGGCCACCGCGTTCGCCGCGGTCGTGGCCTTCATGGGCATCGGCCTCGTCGACCCCATCCTGCCCTCCATCGCCCAAGGGCTGCACGCCACGCCCAGCCAGGTGTCCCTGCTGTTCACCAGCTACTTCCTGGTCACCGCCGTGGCCATGCTGATCACCGGCTGGGTCTCCAGCCGCATCGGCGGCAAGCGCACGCTGCTGGCCGGGCTGGCGCTGGTCGTGCTGTTCGCCGCGCTGGCCGGCACCTCCGGCAGCGTCGCCGAGCTCGTCGGCTTCCGCGCCGGCTGGGGTCTCGGCAACGCCCTGTTCGTGGCCACCGCGCTGGCCGTCATCGTCGGCGCGGCCAGCGGCGGCGCGGAGTCGGCCATCATCCTGTACGAGGCCGCGCTCGGTCTCGGCATCTCGGCCGGCCCCCTGGTCGGCGCGCTGCTCGGCGACTGGAACTGGCGGGCGCCGTTCTTCGGCACCGCCACGCTGATGGCCGCCGGTTTCGTGCTGATCGCCACCCTGCTCAGGACGGGGCCGAGGCCCGCGGTCAAGACCAGGCTCAGCGCCCCCATCCGCGCCCTGGCCCACGGCGGGCTGTCCACGACCGCCTTCACCGCCCTGTTCTACAACTTCGCCTTCTTCACGATCCTCGCCTTCACCCCGTTCATCCTGCACATGTCGCCGTACGGCATCGGCGCGGTGTTCTTCGGCTGGGGCGTCTGCGTGGCGCTGGCCTCGGTGTTCGGCGCGCCGCCGCTGCAGCGCAGGATCGGCTCGGTGAACGTGCTGCACCTGGCCCTGGGCCTGCTCGCGCTCTTCCAGGTCGGCATCGCCGTGTCGGGGACGGCCGGGGCGCACGCCGGGATCATCGTGTTCACCGTCCTGTCCGGCATCCCGATCGGGCTGAACAACACCGTCTTCACCGAGTCGGCCATGGAGGTCTCCGACGCCCCGAGGCCCGTCGCCTCGGCCGGGTACAACTTCGTGCGCTGGATGGGCGGCGCGCTGGCGCCGTTCGTCGCGACCAAGCTCGGCGAGGAGATCGGCATCGCCGTCCCCTACGTCGTCGGGGCCGCCTGCTGCGCGATCGGCATGGCCTTCCTGTACGCCCGCCGCCACCACCTGAGCGCCCTGGCCCGCGTGGACGCCGTCCAGGCCGCCGCCTGACCCGCTTTTACGCCAGAGTGCTCTGGTAGGAAGATGCCGGGCCATCATGGTGTTGAATTGTCGGAAACCGGACCTTAACGGAAGGATCGCTGTGCCCACGATCGGTGTACTCGCTCTCCAGGGGGACGTGCGCGAGCATGCGCGCATGCTCCAGGAGGCCGGCGCGTCGGCCGTCGCCGTGCGCCGCCCGGCCGAGCTCGACGCGGTCGACGGCCTGGTGATCCCCGGCGGCGAGTCGACCACCATGTGGAAGCTCGCCGACACCTTCGACATGCTGGAACCGCTGCGGATGCGGATCAAGGAGGGCCTGCCCGCCTACGGCTCGTGCGCCGGCATGATCATGCTGGCCGACCGCATCGAGGACGGCATCGAGGGTCAGCAGACCATCGGCGGCATCGACATGGTGGTCAGGCGCAACGCCTTCGGCCGCCAGGTGGACTCGTTCGAGTCGGACCTGGACTTCGCGGGCGAACGCGTCCACGCTGTGTTCATCCGGGCTCCGTGGGTGGAATCGATCGGCACTGACGTTCAGGTGCTGGGCACGGCCGAGCCTGGGGATAGGATCGTCGCGGTCCGTCAAGGGCCGTTGCTCGCGACCTCGTTCCACCCCGAGCTGACCGGGGACACGCGCGTGCACCGTTACTTCGTAGACATGGTGAGGGAGCTCTAGGTAATGTCCGGCCACTCCAAATGGGCGACGACGAAGCACAAGAAGGCCGCGCTCGACGCCAAGCGCGGCAAGCTGTTCGCGAAGCTCATCAAGAACATCGAGGTGGCGGCACGGACCGGTGGCCCTGACCCGGACGCCAACCCCACCCTCTTCGACGCCATCTTCAAGGCCAAGAAGAACTCCGTGCCCAACGACAACATCGAGCGGGCGCGCAAGCGCGGCGGCGGCCTGGAGGCCGGCGGCGCCGACTGGCAGACCATCATGTACGAGGGCTACGCGCCCGGCGGCGTCGCGGTGCTCATCGAGTGCCTCACCGACAACCGCAACCGCGCCGCCTCCGAGGTCCGCGTCGCGCTGACCCGCAACGGCGGCTCGCTGGCCGACCCGGGCTCGGTGTCGTACATGTTCAACCGCAAGGGCGTCGTGATCGTGCCCAAGAACGGCCTCGACGAGGACACCGTCCTGATGGCCGTGCTCGACGCGGGCGCCGAAGAGGTCAACGACATGGGCGACTCCTTCGAGGTCGTCTCCGAGGCCGGCGACCTCGTGCCGGTCCGCAAGGCGCTCCAGGAGGCCGGCATCGACTACGACTCGGCCGAGTCGAGCTTCCTGCCGACGATGAGCGTGCCGCTCGACGAGGAGGGCGCCAAGAAGGTGTTCCGCCTGATCGACGCGCTGGAGGACAGCGACGACGTCCAGAACGTCTACGCCAACTTCGACGTCTCCGACGACGTCCTGGCCGCCCTCGACTGATCCCGCGCCACCGAGGGCCCGGGGGGCGACCCCCGGGCCCTCACTCTTTCCCGGGGCCGGTTTCCGCCCTTGACCTGGCACTTGCCGGGCCCGCGGGTGTTCGACACCAAATGCCCACCCGGCCGTTACGCGTGCGCCCGCGCCCTGACGCGGCTAGGGTCGGGCGACGTGAATTCCCCCATCCCACCGACTCCTGTCCCCGTGCCCCCGGCCGCCCGGCCCCCGGCGTCCTACCGCGCGCTGGGCTGGCTGCTGGCCGTGCCCGCGCTGCTCGGCACCCTGATCACGCTGGTCCTGCCGACGGTCCAGACGATCGTGCTCAGCCTGCACAGCGGCGGCGTGCTGCAGCCGAGCAGGTTCGTGGGCCTGGACAACTACGGCAAGGTGCTGGGCGGCGAGGAGTTCTGGCGGGCGCTCGGCTTCACGCTCTCGCTGACCGTGGGGCCGCTGCTGGTGGCCGTGGTCGTGGGGCCGCTGCTCGCCCTGGCGCTCGACCGGGGCGGCGCCCTGCCGCGGCGCGCGGGCCTGGTCGTGTCCTCGCTGGCGATCGTCACGTTCTCGCCGATCGGCGTGGCGGCGGCCTGGCTGCGGGGGACGTCGCCCGACGGTCCGGGCATCGCCACGCTGGCCGAGGGACTGCGCGACCCCGCCACGGCCCCGGGGACGCTGCGGCTCATCGTCGTGGCCGCCACCTTCGGGGTGGTGTGCGCGCTGGCGCTGACGGCGTTCCTGCCCGCGCTGCGCGGCGGCACCGCCGGGCGCGCCACGGTCGTGGTGGCGGTGCTGGTGGCGCTGGCGACCGTCGCCGTCGGGGCGCAGGCGTTCTCGATCGGCATGGCGCTCACCCGGGGAGGCCCTGAGCGCGCCACACAGACCCTCGCGGGCCTCCAGTACGACTTCGCCTTCAGAATGGCCCAGTTCGGCCCTGGCGCGGCCGTCGCGGCCCTGACGGGCGTGCTTCTCGGCGTGCTCGGCGTCGTCGCGGTGGTCGTCGCCGTGGCCGCCCGCCTCCGTGTCACCGTGCTCCCCAAGCGTGCTCGGCGTGGAGCGTTCCCCGGCTCGGATTCCGGGCGGGCGCGGGCCGGAGGCGGTGTCGTCGCCGGGGCCGTCGCGCTGGTGCTGGTGGTGGCCGTCGGGCTGGTCTGCGCCTGGCCGTGGATCTCCGGCGTGCTCGCGGGCGGCGACGGCGCCGCGTCCGGCGGGCTGCGCGCGCAGGTCAACACCTGGGTCCCCGCCGTGGCCGGCGCGCTGGTGTCGGTCGGCGTGGCCTACCTGGCCGCCCTCGGCATCGGCGGCCTGCGTCCCCTGGGCGCGCGCAGCGAGTGGCTGCTGCTGCCGTTCGCCCCCTGGCTGTTCGTCGGCACCGGCCCCCTCGGCGTGGCCGACTGGCAGAACATGCGCAACCTGCGGCTCGTGGACACCTTCTTCGCCCTGTTCCCGCCGCTGCTGGTCAGCGTCCCGGCGCTGCTGGTGCTGACGCTGCTGTGCAAGGGGCTGGCCGAGCGGAACGACCGGGACTTCTTCGGCGGCGTCCTGCTGCCGTCCCTGCCGATGGCGGGCGTGCTGGCCGGCGCCGTCACGCTGGTCAACGCCCAGGACGTGCTCTGGCCGCTGCTGGTGGCCCAGAGCCCGGAGCTGTTCACCGTGCCCGTCGCGCAGATGGGCCGGCTCGGCGGCTTCCACGGCGTCCCCGACGTCGGCGCGAGCACCCCGCTGGTCGTCGTCGTGGTCGCGCTGGCCGCCGTCGTGGCCGCCCAGCTGCGGTATCTCGACAGGCTCGCCGTCAGCGTAATCGGATCGCGACCCGCCCGTACCAGCCCGTAGGTTGAGTGGTTGTGGAAATTCGCGATCTCACCCCTGACGACCTCGACGACGTTCTCGACCTGCGTAAACGTTCCTTCGGCCCGATCTCCGGCGCGGAGGCCGAGCGGTGGCGCCGCACCGTGACGCCCACGCTCGGCGAGGGCCGCTACCTGGGCGCGTTCGAGGGCGGCAGGCTCGCCGCCTCGGCCCGGCTGCGCGGCTTCACCCAATGGTGGTACGGCCGTCCGCAGGCCATGGCCGGCGTCGCGGGGGTCACCGTCAACCCGGAGGACCGCGGCCACGGCGTCGGCACCGCCATCATGCGCGCCGTCATCGACCGCGCCGCCGCCCACGGCGACGCCGTCTCGGCGCTCTACCCGGCCACCACGCCCCTGTACCGCTCGCTCGGCTACGAGCACGCCGGAGCCCGGCACATGATCACGCTGCCCGCCGAGTCGCTGCGCCGCATCAGGCCGTCCGGCGAGGTCAAGCTGCGCAGGATGGGCCCCGCCGACGCCGCCGAGGTCGTCTCCCTGCTCCACCGCACGCACGAGGCGGCCCGCTCCAGCGGCCCCGTCGCCTGGGACGAGAACGCCTGGCGCGTCTGGCTGTCCAACGAGGACGACTTCCTCTACCTGGCCCCCGACGGCTATCTCGTCTACCGCTGGAACGGCGACGACATGCACGTCGAGAACCTGGTCGCCGGGTCCGGGGAGACGGCCAGGGCGCTGTGGTCGATGGTGGGCAGCTCGTCGTCCATCGCCAGGAAGGTCACCGCGCCGGTCGCCCCCGACGACCCGGTGCTGTGGCTGCTCGGCGAGCGCTCCACCGACCGCGTCACGCAGGTGCGCTGGATGTTCAGGGTGCTCGACGTGGCCGCGGCCGTGGCGCGCAGGGGTTTCCCCGCCGCCGTCACGGGCGGGGCCGTGGTCTCCGTGGACGACCCGCTGCGCGGCGGCGGCTCCTTCCGGCTGGAGTTCTCCGGCGGCTCCGGCACGGCCGTCCCGGCCACCCCGGCCGACGGCGAGGGCGCGGCGCTGAGCGTGGGCGGCTTCTCCGCCCTTTACGCGGGCGTGCCCACCGCGACGCTGCGCAGGACCGGCCTGATGTCCGGCGACGACCGTCACGACGAGCTGCTCGACACGGCCTTCGCCGCCAAGCCGTACATGCTCGACTACTTCTGACGGGCCTGCCCGCCGTTCGCGGCGGGCGATTCACGGTGCGCGGCCAGCTCAGCCGGGGTAGAGTCTCGTGCCGAACAGATGTTCGGCGGCGCGGGAGGCAAGCCGGTGCGGGTGATGGGCGTCGATCCGGGGCTGACCCGGTGCGGCCTGGGCGCGGTCGAGGGCCGGCCGGGCGCGCCGCTGTCGCTGGTGGCCGTCGGGGTGGTGCGCACGGGGTCCGACGAGGAGCTCGGCACCCGGCTGGTCGGCATCGAGGCGGGCATCGAGCGGTGGCTCGACGAGGTCCGTCCCGACGCGGTGGCCGTGGAGCGGGTCTTCGCCCAGCACAACGTCCGCACGGTCATGGGCACCGCGCAGGCGGCCGGGATCGCCGTGCTGTGCGCGGCCCGGCGTGGGCTGCCGGTCGCGCTGCACACGCCCTCGGAGGTCAAGGCCGCCGTCACCGGCAGCGGCACGGCCGACAAGAAGCAGGTCGGCACGATGATCACTCGGCTGCTGCGGCTGGCCGAGATGCCCAAGCCGGCCGACGCCGCCGACGCGCTGGCCCTGGCCATCTGCCACATCTGGCGCGGCGGCGCCCAGCACCGGCTGGCCGAGGCCATGGCCCGCGCCGGCAAGGGGCGCTGACCCGTGCGGCAAGCGCGGGCCGGCCGTTTCGTGGAGTTCGTGGAGAAGGAGATCGAGTCGTGATCGCGTCGGTGGCGGGCAGGGTGGCGTCGGTCGCGCCCGACGGAGCCGTGATCGAGGTCGGGGGCGTCGGCATCCTCGCCCACTGCACCCCCGGCACGCTGGCCACGCTGCGCGTGGGCGAGCAGGCCAGGCTGGCCACCTCGCTGGTGGTGCGCGAGGAGTCGCTGACCCTCTACGGCTTCGCCGGCGACGACGAGCGGGCCGTCTTCGAGATGCTCCAGACCGCCAGCGGCGTCGGCCCCAAGCTGGCGCTGGCGATGCTCGCCGTCCACACCCCCAACGCGCTGCGGGTGGCCGTGGCCGCCGCCGACCTCAAGGCACTCACGCGGGTGCCGGGCATCGGGCAGAAGGGCGCCCAGCGCATCGTCCTGGAGCTGAAGGACCGGCTCGGCACCCCCGAGGAGGCCGTCAACGCGGCGATCGGCGGGGAGCGGCGGGCCGCCCTGTGGCGCGAGCAGGTGCACTCCGGCCTGGTGGGCCTGGGCTATTCGAGCAAGGACGCCGACGAGGCGGTGGCCGGGGTCGCGCCCGAGGCCGAGGCCGACCTCGCCGCCGGGCGCCAGCCGCAGGTGGCCGCGCTGCTGAAGGCCGCGCTCCGGTCGCTCAGCGTACGATGATCATGAAGTCCGAGACGACGTCCCGGCGCGCGGGAAGGAGCGGTGGCCATGGACTATGAGCGCGAGCTGGTCTCCGCCGACGCCGGCGGCGACGAGCTGCAGATCGAGGCGGCGCTGCGGCCCAAGCGGCTGGGCGAGTTCATCGGCCAGGGCCGGGTGCGCGAGCAGCTGTCCCTGGTGCTGGAGAGCGCCATGCGCCGGCAGCGTCCGCCCGACCACGTGCTGATGAGCGGGTCACCCGGCCTGGGCAAGACCACCCTGGCCATGATCATCGCGGCCGAGCTCAACATGCCGCTCCGCATCACCTCCGGCCCCGCCCTGGAGCGGGCCGGCGACCTCGCCGCCATCCTGTCCACGCTGACGGAGGGCGAGGTGCTGTTCATCGACGAGATCCACCGCATGGCCAGGCCCGCCGAGGAGATGCTCTACCTGGCCATGGAGGACTTCCGGGTCGACATCGTCGTGGGCAAGGGGCCGGGCGCGACCGCGATCCCGCTCGACATCGCGCCGTTCACGCTGGTCGGCGCCACCACGCGGGCCGGCCTGCTGCCGGCGCCGCTGCGCGACCGGTTCGGGTTCACCGCCCACATGGACTTCTACGAGGTCGGCGAGCTGGAGCAGGTGCTCCACCGGTCGGCGCGGCTGCTCGGCGTCGTCCTGCCCGAGGAGGGCGCCCACGAGATCGCCCGGCGGTCGCGCGGCACGCCCCGCATCGCCAACCGGCTGCTGCGCCGCGTCCGCGACTTCGCCGACGTGCGCGCCGACGGAGTGATCGATCGAGACATTGCCTCGGCCGCGCTCAATCTTTACGAAGTCGACGCCGAAGGGCTCGACCGGCTCGACCGGGCGGTGCTCGGGGTGCTGCTGCGCAAGTTCGGCGGCGGTCCCGTCGGTCTCTCCACGCTCGCCGTGGCCGTGGGGGAGGAGCCCGAGACCGTCGAAGTGGTGGCCGAGCCGTTCCTCGTGCGGCAGGGGCTGCTGGCCAGGACCCCGCGCGGCCGGGTCGCGACCGCTTCCGCCTGGACACACCTGGGTATGACACCACCGCCGGACGCTTTCGGGGCCGCCGTTTCACCGTGATCACGAAACGGTTGCAACCATTTCAAATCGGGAACTTCCCCGCGCGCCGAATCGCTGCCTCGTTGCCGCGTTTCATAACAACCGCCTACACTCCGTGCCTTGGCTGGCTGTGTAGGCTGACGGGCTGAGCGGCGCGGCCCGAGAGCTACGCAACGGAATTTCCGGCGCGAGGCCGGTGTCAAATTCTTGAACGACTATGGAAGGTCGCCCCTATGGACATGGGACAACTCGGAAGCATCCTGCCGCTGATCCTTCTGGTGGTGGTGTTCTACTTCCTGCTGATCCGTCCGCAGCGCAAGCGCCAGCAGGAAGCGCAGCAGATGCAGAACTCCTTGACCCCGGGCGCCCGCGTCATGACCACGACCGGCCTGTTCGCCACGGTCGTCGCGGTGGACAACGAGGACGTCGTGCTGGAGGTCGCGCCCGGCATCGAGACGCGCTGGGTCAAGGCGGCCATCGGCCGGGTGGTCCAGCCCGGTGACGCTCCGGTGGTGGCCGACGAGCCGGTCGTGACCGACGTGGCCGACGGTGACGCCAAGGAGTCCGACACGACCGTCGAGCCCAACGGCGATCAGGGCTCCAGCAGCAAGCAGTCCTGACTAAGCTCTGCGACAAACCCCTATCTGAGAGAATCGACGACCAGTGGCCCGACCGACCAGCCGCCACAGCCGACCAGGGCGCACGCTCTTGGTGCTGCTGGCGCTCATCCTCGCCCTGGGCGGGACGATGTTCCTGCAGAAGGCGTTCACGCCGAAGCTGGGACTCGACCTCGCCGGCGGAACGACGGTGACGTTGTCACCCGTGACCCAGTCCGGTCAGTCTCCGCCTGAAGAGATCCTCGACCGCGCGGTCAACATCATCCGCGACCGGGTCAACGGCACCGGCATCTCCGACGCGGAGGTCGCCAAGTCCGGCGACAACATCATCATCTCCATCCCGGGCGTCGGACAGAGCGAGGCCATCAAGCTGGTCGCCACCACGGCGGAGCTGCGCTTCCGCCAGGTGCTCGCCATGGAGGCCACGCAGGTCCCGCAGAACCTGACCACCGAGGCGCCCACGCCGGGCGCCTCGCCGTCTGCCAAGCCGTCCTCGACCGCCAGGCCGTCGGGCAAGCCGTCCGGCACGCAGTCGGCGACCACGCCGAGCGCGTCCCCGACGGGCAAGGCGCTGTCGTCCGCGCTGACCGCGCCGACGCCGGGCGCCACGCCCGAGGCCACGCAGACCGGCCGCGGCCAGACGACCCAGAACCAGACGGGTCAGAAGCAGAACACCAAGGGCAGGAACGCCACGCCGACGCCGTCGCCGAGCACGCCGCCCACGCAGCCGAACCAGGACCCCAACGCCGGCATCAACACGCAGGGCATCGATCCCGCGGTGCTGCAGCAGTTCCACAAGCTCGACTGCTCCGACCCCAAGAACCGCGGCCAGGGCGTCCAGGACGACCCGAACAAGCAGTACGCGGCCTGCGAGACCGACGGCAGCTACAAGTACGTCCTCGACGTCGCCAAGGTCGTCGGCACCGACATCGACACCGCCTCGGCCGGCGTGCGCCAGGGCACCGTGGAGTGGATCGTCCAGCTCGACTTCAAGAGCAAGGGCGCGGGCGAGTGGAGCAAGCTCACCACCACCGCCTACAACGCCCAGGAGCCGCGCAACAAGGTGGCGGTCGTCCTCGACGGCGTGGTCATCACGGCCCCCAACATCATCAGCCCGATCCCCGGCGGCCGCGCCGAGATCACCGGCGGCTTCGACCAGGTCAGCGCCACCAACCTGGCCGACCAGCTCAAGTACGGCGCCCTCCCGCTGAAGTTCCAGCGCAGCTCGATCGACACCGTGTCCTCGACGCTCGGCGCCGACCAGCTCGAAGGCGGCCTGATCGCCGGCATCATCGGCCTCGGCCTGGTGGTCATCTACTCGCTGCTGTACTACCGCGGCCTCGGCATCGTCGCGGTGCTGAGCCTCGTCGTGGCCTCGATCCTGACGTACACGGCGGTGGTCGTGCTCGGCCACAACGCGGGCTTCCGGCTCTCGCTGCCGCACATCATCGGCCTGGTGGTCTCGATCGGCATCACCGCCGACTCCTTCATCGTGTACTTCGAACGCATACGTGATGAGATGAAGGAAGGCCGGCGGACGCTTCGCGCGGCCGTCGAGGTGGCCTGGGTCCGTGCCCGGCGCACGATCCTGATCGCCGACGCCGTCATGTTCATCGCCGCCATCGTGCTGTACTTCCTGGCGGTGGGCGGTGTGGCCGGGTTCGCCTTCGCGATGGGCCTGACCACGCTGATCGACATCGTGGTGGTGTTCATGTTCACCAAGCCGTTCATCGCCCTGCTGGCGAGGCTGAAGTTCTTCGCCAAGGGCCACCCGCTGTCCGGCCTCGACGCAGAGCGCATGAGCACCGAGCCGGCCGCCACGACCACTCCGCAGGAGGCCTGAGATGGGACTGGGGCGTCGCCTCTACCGCGGCGAGATCGATGTCGACTTCGTCGGCAAGTGGAGGCTCTGGTACAGCCTGTCCGGCCTGCTGCTGGCCGTCTCCCTGGCCGGCATCCTGTTCAACGGGCTCAACCTGGGCGTCGAGTTCAAGGGCGGAACGGTCTTCACGTTCCCGGCCAGCAGCGGCACCGTCGAGGAGGTCCGCGAGGACTTCCGCACGCAGGGCGCCCACCAGGTGATCGTGCAGCGGGCCCGCGACAACTGGCGGGTCACCACCGAGACCCTGACGGAGTCGACGCTCAACCAGATGCAGACGACGATCGCCAAGGAGTACAAGGTCCCGGTCAAGGACGTCAGCGTCCAGTCGATCGGCGCCTCCTGGGGCGGTGAGGTCTCCCAGAAGGCCTGGATCGGCCTGGGCGTCTTCATGCTGGCGATCATCCTGTACCTGTCGATGGCGTTCGAGCCGAAGATGGCGTTGTCGGCGATCGTCGCGCTCATCCACGACCTCGTCATCACCGCCGGCGTGTACGCCTGGTCGGGCTTCGAGGTCACGCCGGCGACGCTGCTGGGCTTCCTGACCATCCTCGGTTACTCGCTCTACGACGCGGTCGTGGTGTTCGACATGATCAAGGAGGTCACGGCCAAGCTGGGCACGACCTCCAAGATGACGTACTCGATGGCGGCCAACAACGCGCTCAACCACACGCTGATCCGGTCGCTGAACACCTCGCTGGTCGCGATCCTGCCGGTGGCGGCGATCCTGTTCATCGGCACCACGCTGCTCGGCGCGGGCACGCTGAAGGACCTGTCGCTGGCCCTGTTCGTCGGCATGATCGTCGGCACCTACTCGTCCCTGTGCGTGGCCACGCCGATGCTGGTGACGCTCAAGGAGCGGGAGCCGAAGTACCAGGCCATCGCGCGCCGGCTCGCCTCCACCACCGGCAAGGGGGCGAAGGGTTCCAAAAGCGCAGCCGTAGCGAAGGGCTGAGCCCCGTCCGTGGCTCGTCCCGGCGCCCCCGTCCGTCAGGGCGGGGGCGCCGTCGCGTTCAGGGGGGCCGTTCGGCGCCGGATGGGGTCCCGGGGCACCACGGGGGCGGGCTCGTTCCCGGCGGGCGTCTGAGGCCCGTCACAGGCCGTCCAGGGCGTCGCGCGGTCCGAGGAGGGTCCGGAGTAGGCCATCATGGAGCGCGGCACCCACGAGGAAGGCGATGGAAGCACGATGAGCGAGCTCAGCCAGTTGATCCTGGACCGGATCAGGGACGTCCCCGACTATCCCAAGCCCGGCGTGCTGTTCAAGGACATCACCCCGCTGCTCGGCGACCCCGTCGCGATGGCGGCCGTGGTGGAGGAGCTGGCCGGCCTCACCGAGGTGGACAAGATCGTCGGCATCGAGGCCAGGGGCTTCATCCTGGCGGCGCCGGTGGCCTACCGGGCGGCGGCCGGGTTCGTCCCGGTGCGCAAGAAGGGCAAGCTGCCGGCCGCGACGCTGGAGGAGTCCTACGACCTGGAGTACGGCTCGGCCACCATCGAGGTGCACCGCGACGCCTTCGCGCCCGGCGACCGGGTGCTCATCGTCGACGACGTGCTGGCGACCGGCGGCACGGCCAAGGCCACCATCGAGCTCGTCGAGCGGGCGGGCGCGCACGTGGTCGGCATCGCGGTGCTGATGGAGCTGGCTTTTCTCAAGGGGCGCGAGCGTCTGCCGGCCGTCGACCTGCACTCCCTGGTGATCGTCTGAGACGGCCCGAGCGAGTCCGGGTTCCCAGCCTGGATACACTGGGGAGATCTGGACTCGATCGTGAGGAGTCTGAGTGCCCCGTGATGTGGTCGCGCCCGACGTAACCGACGCTGGTAATGCCGACGCGCCCGGCGTTCCTGCGGTGCGTCGACGGCGGTTTGGGGGTGGGGCCATGAATCCGGTGCTGGAGCCGCTGTTCCGCACGGTCCGGGCCACCCATCCCAAGGCCGATCTGCGCCTGATCGAACGCGCCTACGACATGGCCGCCTACCACCACCGCGACCAGAAGCGGAAGTCGGGCGACCCGTACATCACCCACCCGCTCGCCGTCGCGACGATCCTGGCCGAGCTGGGCACCGACGACGAGACGTTGTGCGCCGCGCTGCTGCACGACACCGTCGAGGACACCGCCTACAGCCTCGACGAGCTGCGCGCCGACTTCGGCGACACGATCGGCTCGCTGGTCGACGGCGTCACCAAGCTCGACAAGGTCAAGTTCGGCGACGCGGCGCAGGCCGAGACCGTGCGCAAGATGGTCGTGGCGATGTCGCGCGACATCCGCGTGCTGATCATCAAGCTCGCCGATCGGCTGCACAACATGCGCACCATGCGCTACCTGCCCGAGCACAAGCGCCACCAGAAGTCCCGCGAGACGCTGGAGATCTTCGCGCCGCTGGCCCACCGGCTCGGCATGAACACGATCAAGTGGGAGCTGGAGGACCTCGCGTTCGCCATGCTCTACCCCAAGCGCTACGACGAGATCGCGCGCATGGTGTCCGAGCGCGCGCCGCGGCGCGACCTGTTCCTGCAGGAGGTCATCGAGAAGGTCTCCGGCGACCTGCGCGAGGCCAAGATCCGCGCGGTGGTCAAGGGCCGGCCCAAGCACTACTACTCCGTCTACCAGAAGATGATCGCCCGCGACGTCGCCTTCGACGACATCTACGACCTGGTGGGCATCCGGGTCCTGGTCGACAGCGTGCGCGACTGCTACGCGGCGCTGGGCACGATCCACGCGCGCTGGAACCCGGTCCCCGGCCGGTTCAAGGACTACATCGCGATGCCCAAGTTCAACATGTACCAGTCGCTGCACACCACGGTGATCGGTCCCGAGGGCAAGCCGGTCGAGCTGCAGATCCGCACCCACGCGATGCACCACAGGGCCGAGTACGGCGTGGCCGCCCACTGGAAGTACAAGGAGGAGGTCGGCGCGCCGGGGCCCACCGGCAAGGTCAAGCCGGGCAGCGACATGGCCTGGCTGCGCCAGCTCCTCGACTGGCAGAAGGAGACCTCCGACCCGGGCGAGTTCCTGGAGTCGCTGCGCTTCGACCTGTCGGTCTCCGAGGTCTACGTGTTCACCCCGAAGGGCCAGGTCATCGCCCTGCCCGAGGGCGGCACGCCGGTCGACTTCGCCTACGCCGTCCACACCGAGGTCGGCCATCGCTGCATCGGCGCGCGCGTCAACGGGCGGCTGGTGCCGCTGGAGTCGCGGCTCGGCAACGGCGACACGGTCGAGATCTTCACCTCCAAGTCGCCCGACGCCGGTCCGTCGCGCGACTGGCTGAAGTTCGTCAAGTCCGGCCGGGCCCGCAACAAGATCCGGCAGTGGTTCTCCAAGGAGCGCCGCGAGACCGCGATCGAGGCGGGCAAGGAGGCCATCGGCCGCGCCATGCGCAAGCAGGGCCTGCCGCTGCAGCGCCTGATGTCCGGCGAGGCGCTGCTGGCGCTCGCCCGCGACCTGCGCTACCCCGACGTCTCGGCGCTCTACGCGGCCGTGGGGGAGGGGCACATCGCCGCGCAGGCGGTCGTGCAGAAGCTCGTGGCCTCGATCGGCGGTGTGGAGAGCGCCGAGGAGGACATCGCCGAGACGTCCCTGCCGACTCGGCTGCGCGGCCGTCCGCGCGGCGGCGGCGCGGGCGTGGTCGTGGCGGGCGACGCCGACGTGTGGGTGCGCCTGTCCAAGTGCTGCACGCCGGTGCCCGGCGACGAGATCGTCGGCTTCGTCACCCGCGGCCACGGCGTGTCCGTGCACCGCGCCGACTGCACCAACGTCCAGCAGCTCAGGGAGCAGCCCGACCGGCTGGTCGAGGTGAGCTGGTCGCCCGGCGACGACAGCGTGTTCCTGGTGGCCATCCAGGTCGAGGCCCTCGACCGGCCGCGCCTGCTGTCCGATGTCACGCGCACCCTGTCCGACCAGCACGTCAACATCCTCAGCGCGTCCGTGACGACCTCGCGCGACCGGGTGGCGATCAGCAAGTTCACCTTCGAGATGGGCGACCCGAAACACCTGGGCCACGTGCTCAAGGCCGTGCGCAGCATCCAGGGCGTCTTCGACGTCTACCGGGTGAGCGGCGCCGGCAGCTGAGCGGCCGCGGGTCAGCCCTTCAGGTCCGGCAGGTTGACCACGATGGCCTCCTGCGTGCTGCGCGCGATCACCACGACGGCCTCCCGCTCGGGGTCGGGGTTCTCCTCGCGGTGCGGGGTGTAGGGCGGCACGTACACGTAGTCGCCGGGGGCCGCCTCGATGCGCCGCTCGCGGCCGTCCTGGAGGAAGACGAAGCGCGGCGTGCCGCTGACGACGTAGATGGCGGTCTCGGAGGCGCCGTGGTGGTGGTCGGAGGAGCGGGTGGCGGGCGCGACGTGCGTCTGGCCCATCCACAGGGCCGAGGAGCCGGCCGTGACCCCGCTGACGGCGGCCAGCCTGCGCATCCCGGCGCTCTGCGCCGTGTCGCCCGACAGCGCGTCTGAGGCGATGTGACGCAGCGGGAGGTGGAAGGGGTCGCCCTCGGCCCGGTAGCCCTCCCACAGGCGCCCTCCGGCCCGTTCCAGGACGCCTGAGGCCACCGAGGTCAGCAGCTCCGGGTCGGAATGGGCCGCCAGCAGCTCGTCGGCCAGCGCCGGGTCGTGCCCGCGCAGCTCGCGCAGCAGCCACTTGCCGTTGCCCCGCCACCTGCCGCCCACGTCGAGGGCCAGCCTGGCGGTCTCCTGGACCACCTGCCAGCGGATGAACAGCTGCTCGCCGGGGTCGGTCGCGCCGGCCAGGTCGTCGAGCAGGTCGGACAGGGCGTACCGGGCCTGGTCGGCGCGGGCGGCGGCCAGGCCGCCGGGACCGGCGGCCAGCCGGTCGCCGAGCGCCGCCTGAAGGTCGCTGGCCCGGCCGCCGGTGCGGTCGACCAGCACCGCGCCGTCGGCGCACATGCGGGCCACGCCCGGCTTGCGCTCGGCCAGGTCGCGGTCGACGTAGGCGTCGAGGCTGGTCTCGCTGTGGACGTACAGCTCGACGGGCCAGCCGTGCCAGCGCAGGGACTCGCGGTAGGGCACGGCCAGCCCGTCGAGCACCACCACGACGTCGAGGTCGGAGGTGCTGGTGCGGCGCTCGGTGAGCACGCTGCCGCCGACGAAGGCGTACAGGGCGCCGGGGAACAGCTCGTCGACGAGGGCGCGCGCGACGCTGACGGGGTCCATGCCGTCAGCGTAGGACCCCGGCCGCCTCCCGAAGATCGGTTCAGCTGAACTCGGTCAGCGTGCGCTCGGCCTCCTCCAGCCACGAACGGCGGGCGACCAGCGCCTCCTCGGCCTCCTTGACGTCCTTGGCCCGGCCGGCGGCCTGCGCCTTCGACAGCCGCTTCTCCAGCTGCTCGATGGAGGCGCGCAGCTGGTCGACCGTGCTCTGGGCGCGGGCCCTGGCCTCGGGGTTGGACCGCTTCCACTCGGCGTCCTCGGCCTTGCGCACGGCCTCGTCGACCTTGCGCAGCCCGCCTTCGAGCCGGTCGCGCTGCTCGCGCGGCACCGGTCCGGCGGCCTCCCAGCGCTCCAGGACGTGCCGCAGCGCCGCCCTGGCCGTGCGCGCGTCGGTGACCGGGAGGATCTTCTCGGCCTCGGCCAGCAGCTCCTCCTTGACCTCGGCGTTGGCCGCCAGCGAGGCGTCGCGCTCGGCGAAGACCGCTGAACGGGCCTGGAAGAACTGGTCCTGGGCGGCCTTGAAGCGGCCCCACAGCTCGTCCTCGGCCTCGCGCGAGGCGCGCCCGGCGGTCTTCCACTGCTGCATCAGCTCGCGGTAGATCGCCGCGGTCGTGCCCCAGTCGGTGGAGCCGGCGATGGCCTCGGCCTCGGCGACGATGCGCTCCTTGGCCGAGCGGACGCCCTCGCGCTGCTCGTCCAGGCCCGCGAAGTACTGCTTGCGGCGCTTGGCGAAGGCGGTGCGGGCGGCCGACAGCCGCTTCCACAGCGCGGCCTCGGTGACCCGGTCGATCCGGTCGGCGGCCTTCCACTCCTCCACGAGCTGGCGCAGCCGTTCGCCGCCCGACTTCCAGTGGGTGGTCTCGTCGGCGATGCGCTCGGCCTCGGCGACGATGCGCTCCTTGACCGCCCTGGCCTCGGCGCGCGCCTGGTCGCGGGCGGCCTTGACCTCCTCGCGGCGATGGCCGACCAGCTCGGTCAGCCCGTCGAGGCGGGCCGTCAGCGCCGCCAGGTCGCCCACGGCGTGGGCGTCGGCGACGGCCTCGCGCAGCTTGGCGATGCTCGCCTCGGCCTGCGCGGGCGCCAGGTCGGTGCCCTTGACCCGCTGTTCGAGGAGCTGTACCTGGCCGGACAGCTCGTCGTACTTGCGATGGAAGTAGGCCAGTGCCTCTTCGGGTTCACCGGCCTGCCAGGAGCCGACGGCCCGCTCTCCCTCAGCCGTACGCACGTAGACGGTGCCGTCGTCGTCTACCCGGCCCCACGGGTCGGTGCTCACCGTGTCCTCCCGCACTATCCATCAGACCCTTCGGGACTACTTCGTCCCTAGTTTGTATTACGTCAGCTCTTGCCGGCGATTGTCACGTCTTTGATTTCGAGGGTTTGCTTCGGTGCTCCGGTCCCATCTCCCATGTCAGCGATGACGCCCGCTTTGTTCACCTTGTCCAGGATGTCGAGCCCCTTGGTGATCGTACCCACCGGCGTGTAATCCGGGGTGAGTCCGAGATCGCCGTAAACGAGGAAGAACTGGCTCCCCGTGCTGCCCGGCGCCGAGGTCTTCGCCATCGCCACCGTGCCGCGCTTGTACGTGGCCCCCTGGAGGTTCTCCTCGGCCATCACGTAGCCCGGGCCGCCCGCCCCGTCCTGGCTCTTGCCGTCGGCCTTGGCCGTCGGGTCGCCGCACTGCAGCATGGGGAACTTGTCGCTGCCGAGCCGGTGGCACTTGCTGCCGTCGTAGAACTTCTTGCTCGCCAGGAAGGCCAGCGAGTTGGTCGTGCACGGCGCCTTGGCGTTGTCGAGCTCGACCACGATGTCGCCCAGGTTCGTGGCGAGCGTCATCGTCTTCTTGGCCGGCTCGGGCTTGACCTTGGCCGGCGGCATGCCGACGTCCTTGACCTGGCCGCCGGCGGCCTCCTTGACGTAGTCGCAGGTGCCGGTCGCCGCGTTGTACGGCTTCGGCCCCGTGCTGGCCGCGGCCGACGCGGTGTCCTGCGGGGCCGAGGCCGAGGGCGAGGCGGACGCCTCGGTCGTCGAGTCGCCGCCGCCGAGCAGCGCGACCGCGGCCACGATGCCGCCCACCACGACCACCACGCCGACCGTGGAGCCGATGATCGCGGTGCGCTTGGCCTTCTGCTCGCGCTCGATGCGGCGCTGCATCTGCCGCTCGTAGTGCTCACGTGCCAGCTGCTTCTGCCGGTCCTTGCCCGTGGCCACCGCTTTGCCTCCCATAGTCAATCAACTGAGGTGGGCGAATCGTATCGGCCAATGGGTAATGATTCGCAGCCCGGCGACCCGCACCGGTACCCTTCGGTTACATTCCCATTGGCTTTTCGACGAGATCACCTGAGGCAGATGCTCATCGCAGGCTTCCCCGCAGGGGCCCTCCAGACCAATTGTTACGTCGTCGCGCCCGCGGCCGGCGAGGAGTGCGTGATCGTCGATCCGGGCCAGGACGCGGCCGAAGGCGTCGACGAGCTGCTGCGCGAGCACCGGCTCAAGCCGGTCGCGGTGCTGCTCACGCACGGCCACCTCGACCACGTGTGGTCGGTCGCCCCCGTCTGCGGCGCGCGCGACGTCCCCGCGTGGATCCACCCCGACGACCGCCACCTGCTGAGCGACCCCTCGGCCGGCTGGGGCGGCGGCGTCTCGCTGTTCGGCGACATCAGGCTGAGCGAGCCCGACGACGTGCGCGAGCTGTCCGACGGCGCCGCGCTCAGCCTGGCGGGCCTCGATCTCGTGGTCGACCACACCCCGGGCCATACCAGGGGGTCGGTGAGCTTCCGGCTGCCCGGCGACGAGATCATGTTCTCGGGCGACCTGCTGTTCGCCGGCTCCATCGGCCGCACCGATCTTCCCGGCGGCGACTACGCGACCATCCTGAGCAGCCTGGCCACCAAGTGCCTGCCGCTGCCTGACGATACGGTCGTCCTGCCGGGCCACGGACCACAGACCACGATCGGCCGCGAGCGCGCCACCAACCCTTACCTGAAGGAAGCGGCGCCGCAGGCCGGTCCCACACGAGGGATCTAATGAGCTTCCAAGCACCCAAAGGCACCTTCGACTGGCTGCCGCCCAGCTCCGAGGCCATCCTGGCCGTGCGCGAGGCACTGGCCGCGCCGCTGCGGCAGGCGGGCTACGGCTACGTCGAGACCCCGGTCTTCGAGGACACCGAGCTGTTCAAGCGCGGCGTGGGCGAGTCCACCGACGTGGTGTCGAAGGAGATGTACACCTTCCCCGACAAGGCGGGCAGGTCGCTGACCCTGCGCCCCGAGGGCACCGCCTCGGTCGTGCGCGCCGTGCTCCAGCACAACCTGCACAACGGCCAGCTCCCGGTCAAGCTGTGGTACTCCGGCAGCCAGTTCCGCTACGAGCGTGCCCAGAAGGGCCGCTACCGCCACTTCTGGCAGGTCGGGGCCGAGGCCCTCGGCTCGGAGGACCCGGCGCTCGACGCCGAGCTGATCCTGCTCGGCGCGCGCGGCTTCGCCTCGCTCGGCCTGCGCCAGGTCAGGCTGCTGCTCAACTCGCTCGGCGACCGCAACTGCCGCCCCGCCTACCGGGCCGCGCTCCAGGACTTCCTGCGCGGGCTCGACCTCGACGAGGAGACCAGGGCCCGCATCGACATCAACCCGCTGCGGGTGCTCGACGACAAGCGGCCCGAGGTGCAGGCCCAGCTCACCGGCGCGCCGCTGGTCGTCGACCACCTGTGCGCGGCCTGCAAGGCCTACCACGAGGAGGTCCGCTCGCTGCTGACCGCCTCGGGCGTGGCCTTCGAGGACGACCCCCGGCTGGTGCGCGGGCTCGACTACTACACGCGCACCACGTTCGAGTTCGTGCACGGCGGGCTCGGCTCCCAGTCGGCCGTCGGCGGCGGCGGCCGTTACGACGGGCTCAGCGAGATGCTGGGCGGCCCGCCGCTGCCCAGCGTCGGCTGGGCGCTCGGCGCCGACCGCACGTACCTGGCCATGGAGTCCGAGGGTCTGCTCGGCGAGGCCGCGCCGGGCCGCGTCCAGGTGTACGGTGTCCCGCTGGGCGACGACGCGCGCCGCCGCATGTTCCTGCTCGTCTCCGAGCTGCGCGAGGCGGGCGTCAGCGCCGACATGGCCTTCGGCGGCAAGGGGCTCAAGGGAGCGATGAAGGGCGCCGACAGATCCGGCGCCCGCTTCGCGCTGATCCTGGGCGAGCGAGACCTCGCGGCCGAGGCCGTGCAACTGAAGGACCTGACCACCGCAGAACAGACCCAGGTGCCGCTGGCCCAGGTCGCCGACGTTTTGAAAGGGAAAGTGCAGTGATCCGCACGCATACGGCCGGGTCGCTCCGTGAGGAGCACGCCGGGCAGCAGGTGACGCTCGCAGGATGGGTGGCCCGCCGCCGTGACCACGGCGGCGTTGTCTTCATCGACCTGCGCGACGCCTCCGGCTCGGCGCAGGTGGTCTTCCGCGAGGAGGACCACGCCCACGACCTGCGCGCCGAGTACTGCGTGCAGGTGGTCGGCCAGGTCAGGGTGCGCCCGGAGGGCAACGAGAACCCCGAGCTGCCCACCGGCGCGATCGAGGTCGTGGCCGAGCGGGTCGAGGTGCTGAGCGAGTCCGCGCCGCTGCCGTTCCCCATCGAGGGCAACGTCGGCGTGTCGGAGGAGGCCCGGCTCAAGTACCGCTACCTCGACATCCGCCGCCAGCAGGTCGCCGCCGCCATGCGCACCCGCTCCAAGGCCACCTACCTGGCCAACGAGGTGATGCACGAGCTCGGCTTCGTCTACGTCGAGACCCCGACGCTGACCCGCTCGACCCCCGAGGGCGCGCGCGACTTCCTGGTGCCGGTCCGCCTGCAGCCCGGCAACTGGTACGCCCTGCCGCAGTCGCCCCAGCTGTTCAAGCAGCTCCTCCAGGTCGCCGGCCTGGAGCGCTACTACCAGCTCGCCAAGTGCTACCGCGACGAAGACCTGCGGGCCGACCGCCAGCCCGAGTTCACCCAGATCGACGTCGAGATGTCCTTCGTCGACCAGGAGGACGTCATCGAGGTCGGCGAGAAGCTGGTCGGCCGCCTGTGGCGGGAGATCCTCGGCTACGAGATCCCCATGCCGCTGCCGCGCATGACCTACGCCGACGCCATGGCCCGCTACGGCTCCGACAAGCCTGACCTGCGCTTCGGCCAGGAGCTCGTCGAGATGACCGACTACTTCTCGGCCACCTCCTTCCGCGTCTTCCAGGCCGACTACGTCGGCGCGGTGGTCATGCCGGGCGGCGCCTCGCAGACCCGCAAGGAGCTCGACGGCTGGCAGGAGTGGGCCCGCAGCCGCGGCGCCAAGGGCCTGGCCTACGTGCTGGTCCAGGAGGACGGCACGCTCGGCGGCCCGGTCGCCAAGAACCTGTCGGAGCAGGAGCTGTCCGGCCTGGCCGCCAAGGTCGGCGCCGCCCCCGGTGACGCGATCTTCTTCGCCGCCGGCGCCCGCTCGGCCTCCCGCGACCTGCTGGGCGCGGCCCGCCTGGAGATCGGCCGCCGCTGCGGCCTGATCGACGAGTCGCAGTGGTCGTTCCTGTGGGTGGTCGACGCCCCCATGTTCGAGGAGGACGGCGAGGGCGGCTGGACGGCCGTGCACCACCCGTTCACCGGCCCCAAGCCGGAATGGGCCGACAACTTCCAGGACCACCCGGCCGAGGCCCTGGCCTACGCCTACGACATGGTCTGCAACGGCATGGAGATCGGCGGCGGCTCGATCCGCATCCACCGGGCCGAGATGCAGCAGCGGGTCTTCGACGTGCTCGGCATCTCCAAGGAGGAGGCCGAGAGCAAGTTCGGCTTCCTGCTTGAGGCGTTCAAGTACGGCCCGCCCCCGCACGGCGGCATCGCCTACGGCTGGGACCGGATCTGCATGCTGCTGTCCGGCGGCGACTCGATCCGCGACGTGATCGCGTTCCCGAAGACCGCCTCCGGCTTCGACCCGCTGACCGGCGCGCCGACGCCGATCACGGCCGACCAGCGCAAGGAGGCGGGCGTCGACGCCCAGCCCAAGTCCGAGGTCTGACACGACGACGGCGGGCGCCCCCCTTTCGAAGGGGAGCGCCCGCCGTCGTGTTCCGCGTGCTACCGCACGGTGACGCGCTTGATGATGATCGGGTTCTTCGGCGCGGTCGAGCCGCCGTCGCCCACGATGTCGTCGCCGTTGACGATGACGCCGTCCTTGGCGACCTTCTCGATGATCTCCAGGCCCGAGCGGACCATGCCGAGCACCGAGTACTGCGGCTCCAGCTGGCCGTTCTCGTCCGACAGCGAGATGGCGAACTGGCTGCTGTTCTGCCCCGCCGCGCCGTCGGGCTGGGTCAGGAACACCACGCCCTTGGTGTAGGGCATGCCGACGGCCTCGTCGGCGTACACGTAGCCGGCCGTGCCCTGCCCGTCGGTCGGGTTCCTGCCGTCGGCCTTGGCCTGCGGGTCGCCGCACTG
Source organism: Nonomuraea sp. NPDC004702 (assembly GCF_053601695.1). Taxonomy (NCBI): domain Bacteria; kingdom Bacillati; phylum Actinomycetota; class Actinomycetes; order Streptosporangiales; family Streptosporangiaceae; genus Nonomuraea; species Nonomuraea sp. NPDC004702. The sequence continues at coordinate 70,234 of NZ_JBSGCE010000015.1, read as the reverse complement.
CAGCAGGAACAGGCCGGCCGTCTCCGGCGTCACCAGCCGGTGGCACTTGGTGTTGTTGTAGAAGCCCTTCCTGGCCAGGAAGGCCATCGAGTTGACCGAGCACGGGGTCGCGTTCGCGTCGACGTCGATCACGATGTCGCCGTGGTTGGTGCTCACGGTCATCGTCTTGAGCTTGAGGTTGGGCCGCTTGCCCGGCAGGCCGACGAACTTGTTGGGCGCGGAGTCGTCCCGCTTGTAGGTGCACGACACCTTGCCCGCCTGCTTCGGCGGCGTGGTGCTCGGCAGCGACGTCGGCGCGGGGATGCTGGTGCTGGCGGAGGGCGAGGGCGTGCTCGCCGCCGCGGCCGTCTTCTTGTCGTCGCCCATCAGGGTGGTCGCGGCGAAGATGCCGCCCGCCACCACGACGACGGCCACGCCCGCGCCGATGAAGGTGTTCCGCCTGGCTTTGGCGGTCTGCTCGGCCGCGCGCCTCGCCTGCCGCTCCTTGTGCTCCCGGGCCAGCTCGCTCTGGCGGTCGTCGCCGCTCACCGGTTGTCTCCTTCATCTTTGCCGACACATGACCAAACAACTCCGCGAATGCTACCGGCCTCCGATATGTGCCGGGCGTAAGTGGCGGAAGCCGCAGAGTGGGGCAAGTGAGGAGAGAACCATTTCGCAGGCAGATACGTAGTCCAGGTGAGCCCTCCAAGGAGTGACCGTGTTCGACCAGATCCTCGGCCTGCCGGCCCATCCGCTGATCGTGCACCTCGCCGTGGTGCTGACGCCGCTGCTCGTCCTCGTGGGCGGGGCGTACGCGCTGGCGCCTCGCGTGCGGGCCGTGACGGCGTGGGCGGTGGTGCTGCTGGCCGTGGCCGCCCCCGTGGCGGTCCTGGCGGCCAAGGAGAGCGGGGAGAGCCTCAAGCGGGCCCGTTTCACCGGCGTGGAGGGCCCGCTCGGCACGCGGGTCGCCGTCCACGAGGGCTTCGCGACCCCGCTGCTGCTGTCGGCGGCCGGGCTCGCCGCCGCCTGCCTGGCCCTGGTGTACGCCACCACCCCCGCGCGCGGCTCGCTCACCCGCGACCGGTTCGGCAGGGCCGTCACGCTGGCGCTGTCGGCGCTGACGGTCGTCCTGGCCGCCGTGGCGGGCTACTTCTGCTTCCGGGCGGGCGACTCCGGGGCCAGGGCCGTGTGGGCCGCGGCGGGTCTGACCGGCGTGTAATCTCGCGTTGTGGATAGCCTGTTCGATTCGGCGGCTGAGGAGGCCACCCCGCAACCCCTCGCGGTGCGGATGCGCCCGCGCACCCTCGACGAGGTGATCGGGCAGCGGCATCTGCTGGGCTCCGGCACCCCGCTGCGGCGGCTGGTCGAGAGCGAGGCCCCCATGTCGCTGTTCCTGTGGGGCCCGCCCGGCACCGGCAAGACGACCCTGGCCTACGTCGTCTCCAACGTCACCAAGCGCCGCTTCGTCGAGATCTCCGCCGTCTCGGCCGGCGTCAAGGACGTCCGCGCCGCCATCGACAACGCCCGCCGCGAGCTGGGCATGAGCGGCCGGCAGACCGTGCTGTTCGTCGACGAGGTCCACCGCTTCAACAAGGCCCAGCAGGACGCGCTGCTGCCGGCGGTGGAGAACCGCTGGGTCACCTTCATCGGCGCCACCACCGAGAACCCGTACTTCTCCGTCATCTCGCCGCTGTTGTCGCGCTCGCTGCTGCTCACGCTGGAGTCGCTGTCCGACGACGACGTGCGCGCGGTCCTGGAGCGCGCGGTGGCCGAGCCCCGCGGCCTGGGCGGGCGGGCCCGGCTCGCGCCCGAGGCCCTCGACCACCTGGTGCGCCTGGCCGGCGGCGACGCGCGCAGGTCGCTGACCTACCTGGAGGCCGCCGCCCTGCTGGCCGACGACATCACCGTCGAGGTGGTGGAGAAGGCCGCCGACAAGGCGGCGGTGCGCTACGACCGCCAGGGCGACCAGCACTACGACGTGATCAGCGCGTTCATCAAGTCGATGCGCGGCTCCGACGCCGACGCGGCCCTCCACTACCTGGCCCGCATGATCGAGGCCGGCGAGGACCCGCGCTTCATCGCCCGCCGCATCGTCATCTTCGCCTCCGAGGACGTCGGCATGGCCGACCCCACCTGCCTGCAGACGGCGGTGGCCGTGGCCCAGGCCGTGCAGCTCATCGGGCTGCCCGAGGGGCAGATCAACCTGGCGCACGCCGTCATCCACTGCGCGATGGCGCCCAAGTCCAACGCGGTCGTCAAGGCCATCGGCGCGGCGGTCGGCGACGTCCGCAAGGGCCTGATCGGCCAGGTCCCCGGCCACCTGCGCGACGCCCACTATCCGGGCGCGGCCAAGCTCGGCCACGGCGGCGGCTACAAGTACCCCCACGATTTCGACCACGGCCTGGTGCGCCAGGACTACGCGCCCGAGCAGGTGCGCGACCGCCGCTACTACGAGCCCACCAGGCACGGCGCCGAGGCCCCGGTGGCCGACCGCTGGGCCCGGATCCGGGACTTCCTGCGCGGATCCTGAGCCCTGGCCGCCGCGCTAGATTGAGCGTCATCATGACCGACCACCGCGCGAGCTTCGACGCCCGCATCACCTTCGGCAACGGCGGCGACCTCGCCGTCCACGGCTTCCGCGTCGACCTGCCCGGCCCCGACGCCGCCGAGGACGAGATCGCCGCGCTGTTCGTGGCCTCGCTCGGCCTGCTGATGACCGACGGCGTCGAGCTGGACAACGTCGAGATCTTCGCCGAGCCGCACAAGGGCACCAGGGGAGGGCCCTCCGACCGCGCCGCGCAGGCCGCGCCGGCGGCCGGGGGAGCGCTGGTCGAGCTGGCCCGCCCGCCCGCCGACGGCGGCACGTACCTGGTGGCGCCCGGCGGCGACCTGACCGGGCTGCCCCTGGCCCGCACCGCCGAACTGCCCGCCGTGGTGGTGCGCGTGGCGGGCGCCGAGGCGCGGGAGATCGGCGTGGGCGCGCTGGCCGCCTTCGACGTGCGCGGCAGGGCGGTGCTGCTGCACACCGGCGCGCCCGGCGGGGGGCGGCTCACCCCGGAGGCCGCCTCGTGGCTGGCCGGGCGCGGCGCGTCCCTGGTCGGCACCGACGCCGACGGCCTCGACGGCCTCGACGGCGTCGGCGGGTCGGCGGCTCTCGACGTGCTGCTGGCGGCGGGCGTGCCGGTCGTGGAGCGGCTGGCCGGGCTCGACCGGCTGCCGCCCACCGGCGCCCTGTTCACGGCCGCGCCGCCGCTCCTGGAGGGCGTCGGGCGGGTTCCCGTACGCGCCTTCGCCCGCGTCCCCGAGGCGTGACAGGAAGCGTGACAGGAGGCGGGCCGGGCGGCGGAACGCCTGGTCGGAGCGGCATGTGATCGGTCACGGAAGTGTCCACAGGTGGCCTCGCCGCCGGATCCGGCCCGTTTTCCTCACTAACCTTGTCGCCGGGACGCGATAGGGTTCATGCCGTTCCGGCCCAGCGTACGAGGGAGATGAGCGGATGCTTACCGCTGGAGAGGTCGCCGGGCTGATCGCGGCCACGGGCTGGATTGTCCTGGTCTGCGTTCTCGCCATGGTGCTCGTCAAGCTCGCCAGGCTGCTCACCGAGACCACCAAGGCGGTCTCCGACCTGAACAACCGCCTGGTGCCGCTGCTCGACGACGTGAGCGTCACGGTCAACGAGACCAACAGGCAACTCGTCGCCGTCGAGGCGATCGCCCAGGACGTCAAGCAGGTCAGCGCGCACGCCGCCAAGCTCAGCGCGGTGACGCAGACCATCTTCACCGGCCCGTTGATCAAGGTGTCGTCGCTCGGCTACGGCGTGCGGCGCGCCATCGAGGCCCGCAGGCCCGTCCGGGTGAGGCGGTCCCGGTGATCAGACGGCTGTTCTACCTCTCGCTCGGCGCGTTCTTCGCCTTCTGGGTGATGCGCAGGCTGCAGGCGCTGCACCCGACCCACGTCGTGCGGCGCACCGCCGACGGCGCGGCGGGGATGCTCGCGCGGGTGAGAGACTTTACCTCTGACGCGCTCGGCGAGGCCGCCGAGCGCGAAACCCAGTTGCGGGCGCGCTTCGGGCTCGACAACGCTGAAATCGACAACTGACTACCAGCAAAGGATGGCCACAATGGAGTCGGCAGAGATAGCCCGCCGCTTCCTGCGCTTCTTCGAGGAGCGTGGGCACAAGGTCGTGCCCTCGGCCAGCCTGATCGCTGAGGACCCCACGCTACTCCTGGTTCCTGCCGGTATGGTGCCGTTCAAGCCGTACTTCCTGGGGCAGCGCAAGCCTCCGGCGTCACGGCTGGCCACCGCGCAGAAGTGTGTGCGCACGCCCGACATCGAAGAGGTCGGCAAGACCACCCGGCACGCCACCTTCTTCCAGATGCTCGGCAACTTCTCCTTCGGCGACTACTTCAAGTCCGAAGTGATCCCGTTCGCGTGGGAGCTGCTCACCAGGTCCGAGTCCGACGGCGGCTTCGGCTTCCCCGAGGAGCGGCTGTGGGCCACCGTCTACCTTGAGGACGACGAGGCCTACGACATCTGGCGCAACAAGGTCGGCGTGCCCGAGAGCCGCATCCAGCGCCGCGGCCTGGAGGACAACTACTGGCACATGGGCGTGCCCGGCCCTGGCGGCCCCTGCTCGGAGATCTACTACGACCGCGGCCCCGAGTACGGCAAGGAGGGCGGCCCCGTCGCCGACGAGGACCGCTACCTCGAGGTCTGGAACCTCGTCTTCATGCAGTACCAGCTCAGCCAGGTCCGCACCAAGGTCGACTTCGACATCTCCGGCGAGCTGCCGGCCAAGAACATCGACACCGGCATGGGCCTGGAGCGCATGGCGACGATCCTGCAGGGCGTCGACAACCTCTACGAGATCGACACCACCTACAAGATCCTCGACAAGGCGGCCGAGCTCACCAAGACCCGCTACGGCCGCGACCACCGCGCCGACGTGAGCCTGCGCGTGATCGCCGACCACGTGCGCACCGGCACCATGCTGGTCGCCGACGGCGTCATGCCCGGCAACGAGGGTCGCGGCTACGTGCTGCGCCGCATCCTGCGCCGCTCGGTGCGCAACCTGCGCCTGCTCGGCTCCGGCGACGAGCGCTACATGCACGAGCTGACCGACGTCGCGATCAACGTGATGGGCGAGCAGTACCCCGAGCTCAAGGTCGACGCGCCGCAGATCCACGCGGTCATCGACGCCGAGGAGACGTCCTTCCTCGGCACCCTCCGCACCGGCACCGCGATCTTCGACGTGGCCGTCGAGGAGACCAAGCGCAAGTCCGGCTCGACGCTCTCGGGCGACCAGGCATTCCAGCTCCACGACACCTACGGCTTCCCCATCGACCTCACCCTGGAGATGGCGGCCGAGCAGGGCCTGAAGGTCGACGAAGAGGGCTTCCGCCGCCTGATGAAGGAGCAGCGGCAGCGGGCCAAGGCCGACGCGGCGGCCAAGAAGACCGGAAACGCCGACATCTCCGTCTTCGGTCACCTGCTGGAGAAGGCCGGCAAGATCGACTTCCTGGGCTACGACGAGACCGAAGCCGAGACCACCGTCGTCGGCATCCTGGTCGACGGCGTCAGCGTGCCGGCGGCCGGCGCGGGCACGACCGTCGAGATCGTGCTCGGCCGCACCCCGTTCTACGCCGAGGGCGGCGGCCAGCTCGCCGACCAGGGCGTCATCCGCACGGCGGGCGCCGAGGTCGAGATCCTCGACGTGCAGTCGCCGCTCAAGGGCCTGATCGTCCACCGCGGCAAGGTCCGCAGCGGCGAGCTCAAGGCGGGCGACGAGGCGCAGGCCGAGATCGACGTCGAGCGCCGCCGGGCCATCTCGCGCAGCCACAGCGCCACCCACCTGGTCCACCGCGGCTTCAAGAACGCGCTGGGCGAGACGGCCGCGCAGGCGGGCTCGGAGAACTCCCCGGGCCGCTTCCGCTTCGACTTCACCGCGGCGGGCGCCGTCCCGGCCAGCGTGCTGCGCGACGTCGAGGACGAGGTCAACGCGGTGCTGATCAACGACCTCAAGGTCAACGCGTTCTACACCTCCCAGGCCGAGGCCAGGGCGATGGGCGCGCTGGCGATGTTCGGCGAGAAGTACGGCGACGAGGTCCGCGTGGTCGAGATCGGCGACTACTCGCGCGAGCTGTGCGGCGGCACCCACGTCCACAGCTCCGGGCAGCTCGGCCTGGTCAAGGTGCTGGGCGAGCAGTCGGTCGGCGCGGGCGTGCGCCGGGTCGAGGCGCTGGTCGGCATCGACGCCTTCCGCTTCCTGGCCCGCGAGAGCGTGCTGGTGGCCCAGCTGTCCGAGCAGCTCAAGGCGCGCCGCGAGGAGCTGCCCGAGCGCATCGAGGGCATCGTCACCCGCCTGCGCACCGCCGAGAAGGAGCTGGAGAAGGTCCGCTCGGCGCAGGTGCTCCAGGTGGCCGGCGAGCTGGCGTCCCAGGCCCGTGACCTGCACGGAGTCTCCGTGGTGACACACCGCGCGCCTGATGGCACCGGCGCCGACGACCTGCGTAAGCTCGCGCTTGATGTGCGTGGCAGATTCCCGGCCGACCGGCCGGCGGTCGTGGTGATCGCCGGCGCCCCCTCCGACCGGCCCGTGGTGGTCGCCGCGGTCAACGAGGCGGGGCGCGAGCGGGGGCTCAAGGCCGGAAGGCTGGTCGGCGTCGCCGCCAAGGCTCTTGGGGGTGGCGGTGGCGGCAAGGACGATGTCGCGCAGGGCGGCGGTACGCGGCCCGAGGCGATCGGCGACGCGCTCGGCCTGGTCGAACAGGCCATCGGCGAGCAGATCGGATGACATGAGGTTCGGTTCGCGGATCGGCGTCGACGTCGGTTCCGTCCGCATCGGCGTGGCGCGCAGCGATCCCAGCGGGACGCTGGCCACGCCGGTCGAGACCGTACGCCGGGGCAAGGGCGACCTCGACCGCCTCGCCGAGATCGTCGCCGAGCACGAGGCGATCGAGGTGATCGTGGGGTTGCCCACGTCGCTGTCCGGGCGTGAGGGGCAGGCGGCCGGGCTGGCCCGCGCGTTCGCCGCCGAGCTGGCCGGCCGGCTGGCGCCCACGCCCGTGCGGCTGTTCGACGAGCGGCTCACCACGGTCGCGGCCCAGCACGGGCTGCGGGCCAGCGGCGTACGCGCCAAGAAGCAGCGCGGGGTCGTCGACCAGGCGGCCGCCGTCGTGCTGCTCCAGGACGCCCTCGACTCCGAACGCGCCACCGACAGACCACCAGGCAGGCCCGTCGAACCGCCCCCCGCGGCGGCCGACGGACCTGCCTCATGACCGGGCGGCACCACGAGGCCCGTCACGAGGCCCGTCACGAGACTTGTTGTGAGGGCATGGTTCGTGCGCAGGCCCCGATCTCGCCCGCCGGGCGTCCGACCGGCGAGGTGGCCGCGTGAACACCACCCCCGACGACGACGGCGGCGAGGTGATCCCGTTCCTGCGGGCGGACTCCGAGCAGGAGACGCCCCCGGCGGCCGAGGAGCACCCCGGACACAGCCCGCGGCCCGCGGGCGAGAACCCTGCCGGGAGCGGCCCGCGGCCGGCGGATAGGGATCCTGCCAGCAGCATGCCCCACCCGGTGGGCGAGGGGGCTGCCAACAGCGGCCCGCACCCGGTGGGCGAGGGGGCCGCCGGGAGCATGCCCCGCCCGGTGGGTGAGGGGTCTGCCGGGAGCATGCCGCACCCGGCGGGTGAGGGGTCTGCCGGGAACATGCCTCACCCGGCGGGTGAGGGGTATGCCGGGAACATGCCTCACCCGGCAGGTGAGGCGTCTGCGGGGAGCGGCCCGCGACCGGTGGCTGAGGAGGCTGCCGGGGGCAGTCGGTCGTCGCGCCGTGGCCGGGCCCTGGGCAAGGCGGGGCTGGTCTCCGCCGCGCTGGTCGCCGCCCTGGTGGCGGCGGGCGCGGGCGTGCTCACGGTGGTCAGGCCGTACCTGAGCCCCGAGGACTTCGAGGGCATGGGCAGCGGGACGGTCACCGTCCGCATCCCGCCCGGGGCGAACGCCGAGGAGATCGGCACGGCGCTGGCCGACGCCGGCGTCGTGGCAAGCTCGCGTTCGTTCGTGAACGCGGCCCAGGAGCGGGCCGTGGCCAACCGGCTGCGTCCCGGCCACTACCGGCTGCGCAAGGGCATGGCCGCGGGCGCGGCGCTCGACCTGCTGCTCGCGCCCGCCTCCCGGCTCGTCAGGCGGGTGGCGGTGCCGGAGGGGCTGCGCGCGGGCGAGGTGCTGCGGCGCGTCGCCCAGCTGGCCGCGCTGCCGCTGAAGGAGCTGCAGAGCGTGGACAAGAGCCTGCTCGGGCTGCCCTCGTACGCGCCCGGGATCGAGGGTTTCCTGTTCCCCGCCACGTACGACGTCGAGCCCGGCGACAAGGCGGTGGACGTGCTGGCCGCCATGGTCGAGCGGTGGGGGGTGGCCGCCCGGCAGATCCACCTGGCGGAGGGGGCCCGGCGGCTCGGCCTGACCCCGCTGGAGGCGCTCACGGTCGCCAGCCTCGTGCAGGCGGAGGGCGGCACCGACGCCGATTACCCCAAGATCGCCAGAGTGATCTACAACAGACTCAAGAGCAACACGCCGCTGGAGCTGGACACCACGGTCCTGTACGCGCAGAACCGCCGGTCACTGAAGGTCACCGAGAGCGACACCAAGGTGAACTCGCCCTACAACACCTACCACCGTCGCGGGCTGCCGCCGGGGCCCATCGCGAATCCGGGGGAGAAGGCGCTGCTGGCGGCCCTGAATCCGGCCGCGGGTGATTGGCACTGGTTTGTGACGACGGATCCGGCGCATAGAATCACCAAATTCACCAACAAAGAGAGCGAGTTCGTGAGATACCGGGAAGAGTTGAACAAGAACCTCGGGACGGACTGATGTTCGGCGGGACCCCCCCTGTGCCCGCGCAAAAGCCCCATACCGGGTCATGCGCCCTCTTCCCATCCCCTAGCATGGCTACCCAGAGTGATCTCCGCTGGTCGTGGGAGCATGCCCGGCGGATCCCCCCGTTTCGCCCGGTGAGCTCCGCCGGTTCGGCACAACCGCTTGACGCCGAACGGGCCGTACCGGGAGATTGGCCAGCGCAGCTATGAGCGATCTCGACCTGAACTCCCTGCTCGGCACCGAGGACGACGAGGGCCGGTCCCGGCGCCGTGCCCGCGGCTCCGGCAAGCGCGGCGGCAACCGCCGGCGGCGCAGACGTCGTAACCGCGGCGGCTTCATCGCGCCGTTGCTCGCCTTCGTCGTGCTGGCGGGCATCATCGGCGGCGGCGGCTACTACGGCTACCTGTGGGTCAGCGACGCCCTCGTGCCCGACGACTACACCGGCCAGGGCACCGGCGAGGTGATCGTCGAGATCAAGGACGGCCAGAGCGCGTCGGAGGTGGCCGAGGAGCTGGTGCGCCTCGGCGTCGTGGCCAGCGCCAGGGCGTTCAGCACCGCCATCGGCAACGCCGGCAAGAGCGGTTCGCTGCAGCCCGGCCAGTACAAGATGCGCAAGAAGATGGCGGCGGCCGACGCGGTGGCGATGCTGAGCCCCGAGAACAAGCTGCTGGCCAAGGTGGGCGTCAAGGAGGGCCTGCGGCTGTCCGACACGCTGACCACGCTGGCCAAGGCGACGGGCAAGCCGGCCAAGGGCTTCGCGGCCGCGGCCAAGGACACCGCCGACCTCGACCTGCCGTCGTACGCCAAGGGCAAGCTGGAGGGCTACGCCTTCCCGGCCACCTACGAGTTCCCGCCCAACGCCACCCCGGCCCAGATCCTGGGCGCGATGGTCAAGCGGTTCAACCAGACGGCCGACGAGGTCGACCTCGAAGGCGGCGCCAAGGCCCTGGGCCGCAAGCCCCAGGACATCGTGGTCATCGCCAGCATCATCCAGGCCGAGGCCGGCCGGTTCGAGGACATGCCCAAGATCGCCCGCGTCATCTACAACCGGCTCGACCGCGACCCGGAGATGAAGCTGGAGATGGACAGCACGGTCATGTACGCGCTCAACAAGTACCGCACCGCCGCCACCATCGCCGAGACGAAGACCAAGAGCCGGTACAACACGTACATGTACCTCGGCCTGCCGCCGGGCCCGATCTCGAACCCGGGCCAGCACGCCATCGAGGCGGCGCTCAACCCGGCCAAGGGCGACTGGCTGTACTTCGTCGCCACCGACCCCAACAGCCGCGTCACCAAGTTCGCCACCACCGAGGCCGAACGCCAGGCGCTGCTGGCCGAGTACAAGCGGAACGGCGGCTGACCTCCGCCGCGGGAGCCGTCCGACGACCGGCGGCCCCGCGGCGTGGTAGGAGTAGGGACCGTGTTTCCGGAAGGAGTGTCGATGCGGGCTGCGGTCATGGGCTCGCCGATCGGGCATTCGCTCTCGCCCCACCTGCACAGGGCCGCCTACGCGGCGATGGGGCTCGACGGGTGGAGCTACGAGGCGATCGAGTGCGACGAGGCGCGGCTGCCCGGCCTGCTCGCCGGGCTGACCCCCGTGCGCGGGCAGCGCGACGGTGAGGAGCGCGGCGCCGAGCAGGGCGGCGAGCGCGTCTGGGCCGGGTTGTCGCTGACGATGCCGCTCAAGCGCGCCGTGCTGCCGCTCCTCGACACCGTCTCCGACCTGGCCGTCGAGGTGGGCGGGGCCAACACCGTGGTCTTCGCCGACGGTCTGCGCCACGGGCACAACACCGACGTCCACGGCATCGAGCAGGCGCTGGCGGAGGCGGGGGTGCCCGCGCCGCGGTCGGCGACCGTGCTGGGCGGCGGCGCCACGGCCGCCTCGGCGCTGGCGGCCCTGCGCAACCTGGGGCTGTTCGCGGCCACGCTGCTGGTCCGCGACCCGGCCAGGGCGGGGGAGACCGCCGAGGTGGCCGAACGGCTGGGCGTGGCGCTGGCAGTGGAGACGTTCGACAAGCTCGACGCGTACACCGGGGTGGACCTGGTGGTCTCCACGCTGCCCGCGGGGGCCGCCGACGCCTTCGCCGGACGGCTGGCCCGCGTGCCGGCGCTGTTCGACGTGGTCTACGCCCCCTGGCCCACCAGGGCGGCCACGGCCGTCCGCGACGCGGGCGGCACGGTGGTCGGCGGCTTCGCGATGCTGCTCCACCAGGCGGCGCGCCAGGTGGAGCTGATGACCGGCCGCCTGGACGTGCCGGTCGAGGCCATGCGCGCGGCGGGCGAGGCCGAGATCGCCCGGCGGGCCGCGGCCCGTCCGCAGTGATCTTCCCGGCGATTACCCGCGCCGGCGGGAAGATTCGAGGCGCCTGCGTGGTTGTGGTAGTGTAGCTCTCTGATCGGTCCGGCATGCCTTGCTGGACGCGCAAGCGGAGGTCTCCCTCCCACCCGAGTCGCCGAAAGGTGGCCGGGTCCAGGATCACGCCGGACTCTCCGGGGAGCTCGAGGCCACGAAGCCATAGAGCTCAGTGGCCCCGCATGCGCGACGTGCGGGGCTTTTCGCGTCTTCGGCGCGGAAGGCCCCCGCCACGACGAGCACGTAGGGATCGCAAACCTAGGAGGCCCCATCAGCACTGAGCCCCGCATCAACGAGCGTATCCGAGTTCCCGAGGTTCGCCTCGTGGGCCCGAACGGCGAGCAGGTCGGCATCGTCAGCATTCACGACGCGCTGAAGCTCGCCCAGGAGGCCGACCTCGACCTCGTCGAGGTCGCGGCCACGGCTCGACCGCCCGTGTGCAAGCTCATGGACTACGGCAAGTTCAAGTACGAGTCCGCGATGAAGGCGCGCGAGGCGCGCAAGAATCAGGCGCACACGATCATCAAGGAGATCAAGCTCCGGCCGAAGATCGACCCGCACGACTACGAGACCAAGAAGGGTCACGTGGTGCGGTTCCTCAAGGCGGGGGACAAGGTCAAAGTCACGATCATGTTCCGCGGACGTGAGCAGTCCCGGCCGGAGCTCGGCTTCCGGCTGCTGCAGCGGCTGGCGGAGGACGTCCAGGAGCTCGGGTTCGTGGAGTCCCAGCCCAAGCAGGACGGCCGTAACATGATCATGGTGATCGGTCCGCACAAGAAGAAGGCCGAGGCCAAGGCCGAAAAGGCTGCCGCCAAGGCGCAGCGTGGCGGCGAGGAGCTTCCCGCATCGGAAGAGGAGTCTTCCGTGCAGGCGGCGGAGCCTTCCGTACAGGAAGCGTGACCCGCGGCTGGGGTTAGCCTTACACCACGCGCCCCGGCAGCCACCGGCAGACGAACAAGCCGCGACCGGGCCGGCCAGCACCGGCCCGGCCACCGGCACGACCGAATTGAGGAGAGACGGCGACATGCCGAAGATGAAGACGCACAGCGGTGCGAAGAAGCGGTTCCGGCTCACCGGCACCGGCAAGCTCAAGCGCCGCCGCGCCAGCCGCGCGCACTACAACGAGTGGAAGTCGTCCACGCTGACGCGTCGTCTCAAGGGTGAAGTCGTCGTTTCGCCGGCAGACACCAAGAAGATCAAGAAGCTGCTCGCCAAGTAGCGCGAACCCCCGGGGAGAAGAAACATGGCACGCGTGAAGCGGGCGCTCAACGCCAAGAAGAAGCGCAAGGTCGTCCTCGACAGGGCGAGCGGTTACCGTGGCCAGCGGTCGCGGCTGTACCGCAAGGCCAAGGAGCAGATGCTCCACTCGATGACGTACGCCTACCGGGACCGCAAGGACCGTAAGGGTGCGTTCCGCCGTCTGTGGATCCAGCGGATCAACGCCGCTGCCCGCGCCAACGGCATCACCTACAACCGCCTGATCCAGGGCCTGCGCCTGGCCAACATCGAGGTCGACCGCAAGATCCTCGCTGACCTCGCGGTCAACGACGGCGCGACCTTCGCCACGCTCGTCGAGGCCGCCAAGAAGGCGCTCCCGGCGAACGTGAACGCTCCGGCCACCGCGAGCTGAGGTCGCCTTCAGACACAGAGGGCCCACCGTCACGGTGGGCCCTTTTGCTGTATCCACGCACGATCAGGGGGAGAGCATGGCCGGGTCCGAGCTGACCAACGTGAAGTCGCCGAGGGTGAAGGCCGCACGCAGGCTCACCAAGCGCGCCTTCAGGGAGCAGGACCGCAGGTTCCTGGCCGAAGGGCCGCAGGCGGTGCGCGAGGCGCTCAAGCTCGACGGCGTGACGCTGGAGCTGTTCACCACGGCCGAGGCCGAGCTGCGGCACGCCGAGCTCATCACCCAGGCCACGCTGCAGGGGGTGCCCGTCCACCGGGCCAGCGGCGAGGTCATGTCCGAGCTGTCCCAGACGGTGACCCCGCAGGGGCTGCTGGCGGTGTGCCGGCTCGTGCACGTGCCGCTGGAGGAGGCGCTGGCCGGGGAGCCGAAGCTGGTCGCGATGCTGGCGCACGTACGCGACCCGGGCAACGCCGGCACCGTCATGCGGGCGGCCGACGCCGCCGGGGCGGACGCGGTGATCTTCACCGACGCCTCCGTCGACCCCTACAACGGCAAGTGCGTACGCGCCAGCGCGGGCAGCCTGTTTCATCTGCCGGTCGTCATCGGTGCACCGGTCGCCGCCGCCGTGCGTCAACTGAGGGAGCGGGGCATGCGCGTGCTGGCGGCCGACGGCGCGGGCAAGCACACGCTCGACGACGTGGATCTTTCCGGACCGACTGTGTGGATCTTCGGGAACGAGGCCTGGGGACTGCCGGAGGAGATACGCGCCGAGGCGGACGATGTGGTCAGAGTGCCCATCTACGGACAGGCTGAAAGTCTCAACCTGGCCACCGCCGCGGCGGTGTGCCTTTACTCCTCCGCCAGGGCTCAGCGAGTGCCCTAGGCGGCCGGAAACCCGCTATTGTCGGCGTTGTAGGCGGAGGAGGCGAGGTCGTGCACGGCGCAGAAACCGACGGGCGAGTCGTGGCCGCCGCGTGCACGATCTCCATCGACGACCTCCCCGACGGTCTTATCGTGACCGACCGATATGGGTGCGTGCTGGCCGTCAACCGGGCCGCCGCCCGGCTCACCCGGGTCGCCATGGAGCGCGCCGTGGGCCGGGAGATGAACGAGGTCTTCCCCTTCCGCGACCACGACGGGCGCGAGTGGTGGAAGGCGCTCGACCCCGAGGGCGGGCTGCGTACCAGGACCAGGGTGCCCGAGCGGCCGCTGCACCTGCCGGGCGGCCAGGAGCTCTACGTCGCGGCCCGGCTGGTGCGCGAGCCCGAGCGCGGCGGCGAGGTCGAGCGCGTCACGATCACCCTGCGCGACGGCGGCGCCCGCGCCCGGCTGGAGCGCAGCCGCGCCGACCTGGTCTCCACCGTGGCCCACGAGCTGCGCTCGCCGCTGACCAGCGTCAAGGGCTTCACCGCCACCCTGCTGGCCAAGTGGACGCGCTTCACCGACGAGCAGAAGCGCGTCATGCTGGAGACCGTCAACAACGACGCCGACCGCGTCACCCGGCTCATCACCGAGCTGCTCGACGTCTCGCGCATCGAGTCCGGGCGGCTGGAGGTGCGCCGCCAGGTCGTCGACGTGCCGGCCAGGGCGCGCCGGCTGGTCGCCGGCCGGGTCGCGGCGGGCGACTCGGAAGACCGCTACCGCCTGATCGTCGGCGACCGTTTGCCGGAGATGTGGCTCGACCAGGACAAGATCGACCAGATTCTGGGTAATCTGGTGGAGAACGCGGTGCGCCACGGGCGTGGCACCGTGACGATCGAGATCGAGTCCGTCGGATGGGGAGTGGCCGTGTCGGTGCGCGACGAGGGCGAGGGCATCGAGCCCGAGCTGGCTCCGCGCGTCTTCCGGCAGTTCTGGCGGGGCGGCAACAGCCGCCGGCGCGGCGGCACCGGGCTCGGCCTGTTCATCGTGAAGGGCCTGGTCGAGGCGCACGGCGGCACGATCACCGTGCAGCGTGCGCCCGAGGGCGGCGCGGAGTTCCGATTTACCGTGCCCACCGGCACACCCGACTTCGCCACGGTCTGAAGCCCCGAGCGGCTCGACACCCGTCGAAGTCGGTCCGGTGGGCGGGCCCCACTAGACTCATTTCCGCTCAAGCCCTGGATACGGAGCTCACTCTTGTCTGACTACGACCCCGTCGAGGTGACGCCGTTGCATGCCGACGAGCTGTCCCGCATGGAGGCCGACGCCCTCACGGCGATCAAGGCGGCCGACAGCCTCGACGCACTCAAGCAGGCCAGGCTGGCGCACGCGGGCGACCGCTCGCCCATCGCCCTGGCCAACCGCGAGATCGGCGCCCTGCCGCCGGCCGCCCGCGCCGAGGCCGGCAAGCGCGTCGGCGGCGCCCGCAGAGCGATCAACGAGGCGCTGGCCGCCCGCCAGGCCGAGCTGGAGGCCGAGCGCGACGCCCGGGTGCTCGTCGAGGAGACCGTCGACGTCACCCTGCCGTGGGACCGGCGGCCGCGCGGCGCCCGTCACCCGCTGACCACGCTGCAGGAGCGCGTCGCCGACGCGTTCGTCGCCATGGGCTACGAGGTCGCGGAGGGCCCCGAGCTCGAAGGCGAGTGGTTCAACTTCGACGCGCTCAACATCGCCACCGACCACCCCGCCCGCTCCGAGCACGACACGTTCTTCGTGGACTCCACCGAGTCGGGCATGGTGCTGCGCACCCAGACCTCGCCGGTGCAGATCCGCGCGCTGCTCCAGCGCGAGCTGCCGGTCTACGTCATCTCGCCGGGCAAGACGTTCCGCACCGACGAGCTCGACGCCACCCACACCCCGGTCTTCCACCAGACCGAGGGGCTGGCCGTCGACGAGGGCCTGACCATGGCCCACCTCAAGGGCACGCTCGACAGGTTCGCCGAGGTCATGTTCGGCGAGGGCATCACCACCCGGTTCCGGCCGAACTACTTCCCCTTCACCGAGCCGTCCGCCGAGATGGACCTGAAGTGCTTCGTCTGCCGCGGCGCCTCGGCGATCCCCGGCAACCCGCCGTGCCGCACCTGCAAGTCCGAGGGCTGGATCGAGTGGGGCGGCTGCGGCATGGTCAACCCGCGGGTGCTCATCGCCTGCGGCGTCGACCCCTCGCGCTACTCCGGGTTCGCGTTCGGCATGGGGATCGAGCGCACGCTGATGTTCCGCCACAACGCCGAAGACATGCGAGACATGATCGAGGGGGACGTGCGCTTCACGCTCCCGTTCGGAATGGAGATCTGATGAAGGTCCCGCTCTCCTGGCTGCGGGAGTACGTCGATCTCCCGGCGGCCACCGCGCACGAGGTGGCCGACAGGCTCACCATGGCCGGGCTCAAGCTTGAGGCCATCACCTCCTACGGCCACGACGTCAAGAACGTCGTCGTCGGCGAGGTGCTGGAGATCGAGGAGCTCACCGGCTTCAAGAAGCCGATCAGGCACTGCAAGGTCGAGGTGGGCGAGGCGACGCCGCGCGAGATCGTTTGCGGCGCCACGAACTTCGTCGCCGGCGACCGCGTCCCCGTCGTGCTGCCCGGCGGCGTGCTGCCGGGCGGGTTCGAGGTGGGCGCGCGCAAGACGTACGGGCGCATGTCCGAGGGCATGATCTGCTCCGAGCGCGAGCTGGGCCTCGGCGACGACCACAACGGCATCATGGTGCTGCCCGCCGGCACGCCCATCGGCACCGACGTGGTCGAGCTGCTCGGCCTGCGCGACGACGTGATCGAGCTGGAGATCACGCCCGACATCGGCTACGCGCTGTCCGTCCGCGGCGTGGCCCGCGAGGTGGCCACCGCGTTCGGCGTGGCCTTCCGCGACCCGGCCGACGTCGAGGTGCCCGCCGAGACCGAGCCGTCCTGGCCGGCCTCCATCGGCGACCCGACGGCCTGCGACCGGTTCGTGCTGCGCGAGGTGCGCGGCTTCGACCCGGCCGCGCAGAGCCCGCTGTGGATGCGGGTGCGGCTGAGCCGGTCCGGCATGCGCCCGGTGTCGCTGGCCGTCGACATCACCAACTACCTGATGCTGGAGCTGGGCCAGCCGCTGCACGCCTTCGACCGGTCGAAGCTGACCGGCGAGATCGTCGTCCGGCGGGCCCGGGAGGGCGAGCGGCTGGAGACGCTCGACCACGTCGTGCGCGAGCTCGACCCCGACGACATCCTCATCACCGACCAGTCGGGCCCGATCTCCATGGCGGGCACGATGGGCGGCCTGGAGACCGAGATCTCCGACGGCTCGACCGACATCGTCATCGAGGCCGCCCACTTCTCGGCCACCGGCATCTCGCGCGAGTCGCGCCGGCATGGGCTGGTCTCGGAGGCGTCCAAGCGGTTCGAGCGCGGCGTCGACCGCGAGCTGCCGCTGGTCGCCTCGTGGCGGGCGGTGCGCATGCTGGCCGAGCTGGGCGGCGCGACCGTGCAGCCCGGCGTGACGCACGCCGAGGTCGACGTCACGCCGGCGCGCATCGCGATCCCGGCCGGTCATCCGTCGGCCGTGGCGGGCGTCCCGTACTCCAAGGAGGTCGTCGTCGGCCGCCTGGAGCAGGTGGGCTGCCTCGTGACCGACGGCGACGACCCGGCCGTGCGCCAGGGCGGCGTCGACCCGACCGGCGTCGTGACCGGCGGCGAGCTGGCCGCCCGGCTGGCCGTCACCGGCCCCGACATGATCACGGTCACCCCGCCGTCGTGGCGGCCCGACCTCACCGACCCCAACGACCTGGCCGAAGAGGTCATCCGGCTCGAAGGCTACGACCGGCTGCCGTCGGTGCTGCCCAGCGCCCCGGCGGGCGCCGGGCTGACCGAGGGGCAGCGGCTGCGCCGGCGGGTCGGCCGGGCGCTGGCCGAGGGCGGCTACGTCGAGGTGCTGAGCTACCCGTTCATCGGGGCCGACGACTTCGACCGGCTGCAGCTGCCCGCCGACGACGCGCGACGCCGGGCCATGCGCCTGGCCAACCCGCTGTCGGAGGACGAGCCGCTGATGCGCACGACGCTGCTGCCCGGCCTGCTCAAGACGCTGGTCCGCAACGTCGGGCGCGGCTTCGGCGACGTGGCGCTGTTCGAGACGGGCGCGGTCTACCGGCCCCGGGAGAACGCCCCCGCCGCCGCTCCGGTGCTCGGCGTCTCGCGCCGTCCCACCGAGGAGGAGCTGGCCTCGATCGAGGCGGCGCTGCCCGACCAGCCGCTGCGGGTCGCGGTCGTGCTGGCCGGGGAGTTCGAGCGGTCCGGCTGGTGGGGCTCCGGCCGGCAGGCCTCGTGGGCCGACGCCGTGCAGGCCGCCCGGCTGATCGCCGCCGAGTCGCGGGTCGAGCTGTCCATCAGCGCCGACCAGCACGAGCCGTGGCACCCGGGCCGGTGCGCCGCCCTCTACGTGGGCGACACGCTGGTGGGGCACGCCGGTGAGCTGCACCCGCGGGTCATTGAGGCGTACGGGTTGCCGCCGCGCACCGCGGCCATGGAGCTGGAGCTGTCACGGCTGGAGTCGGCCATGCCGGGGCCGGTGCAGGCGCCGCCGGTGTCCCCATACCCGGTGGCGACGCAGGACGTGGCGCTGATCGTGCCCGACTTCACGCCGGTGGCCGACGTGGAGGCGGCGTTGCGCGACGGGGCCGGCGAGCTGCTGGAGTCGGTGCGGCTGTTCGACGTCTACGCGGGTGAGCAGGTGGGCGAGGGGAACAAGTCGCTCGCCTACACGATGCGGTTCCGGGCGTCGGGCCGTACGTTGACGGTCGAGGAGACGACGGCGGCCAGGGACGCGGCGGTGGCGATGGCGGCCGACCGCGTGGGAGCCCAGCTCCGCAGCGCCTGAGCCGATCAGAGGGGCCGGTACGGATTGTCGTACCGGCCCTTTCTACTTGCGGCGCCGGCCGAGCGCGGTGAGGTCGATGTCGATGTCGAACGGCACGGTCAGCTTGAGCCGGTCATGGTGGACACCGGTGCCGATGTAGGTACCGGTGGCGGGGTCGAGCTCGTAGACGTAGACCACCGGCAGCGCGCCGGCCTTTTCGATGCGCCAGAAGTGAGGGATGCCTGCCTCGGCGTAGAGGGTGGGCTTGCGCTTCCTGTCGCGCTCCTCGGAGTCGGGTGAGACCACTTCGACGGCGAGGATGACATCTTCGGCCTGGTAGCAGGTCACCGCCTCATCAGAGGGCGCTTCCGGGCCCAGAACGATCAGGTCGGGCTCGGGCCGCTGCTTGGGCCCCAGCTTGACGGTCATCTCCTGACAGACCTGGAGGTGGTCGAGTGCGGCATCGGCGAGCGCTTGGTGCAGATCGAAGATCACGTTGTGGTGGAAGCGTTGCTGGGGGCTCCCGAAGACCAAGCTTCCATCAATCAACTCTGTGTGCGCAGGCAAATCCGGAATGTGATCGAGGTCTTCGGCGACGTAGCCCTGCGGCGGGGGGAAGGCCCAGTCGGGGAGTGAAGAAGAGGACTCCATCTTGAAGATCACCGCTTCGGCAGTCATGGTCCAACGCTAACCATGTATTCCGTGCACGCTCGGTGAACGAACGTACACGTGTGTAAGTCGCGGGAGAATGTGGGGCATGAGGCAGTTGCTGGTGTTCGGCGAGCGTGGGGATGCCGAGGAGGTCGCCGAGACGCTGGGGGAGTGGTTCCCGGGGCTCGGGGTGCCGCGGGTGGTACGGGAGACGCTCGCCGGTGAGGACGACGCCGAGGACGCCCAGTGGCTCGTCGTCGTGGAGGGGCTCGACGAGCAGGCCCTCGGTCAGGTGGATGAGCTGGTGGAGCGGTACGACGGCTGGCGGGAGCGGGAGTAAGGCGGCCCCGGCAAGCGGAGCCGCCCCGGCGGGTGGAGCCGGTCCGGCCGATGGAACGGCCGCCCGGGGTGGGCCGGTCCGGTCGGTGGAACGGCGATGGCGGGCCGGTCAGGCCGGGGTGGGGTGGTCGGATGACTGCTCGACGCGGCGGGCGCGTTCGGCGAGCGCGTGTTCGTCGGTTCTGGCGTCGTAGCGGCGGAATCCGGGCAGGGCGGCGGCCAGGCCCAGGACGGCGCCCACGCACAGCAGGCCGCCCGCGCCCAGCGAGAAGCGGGTGCCGCCGAAGTTGGCCATCAGGCTCGCGCGGGCGTTGCCCAGCATCGGGCCGCTGGCGTACGACAGCAACTCGATGCCCGCCAGCCGCCCGCGCAGCTCCTGCGGGATGGTCTGGTTCCACATCGTCGTACGGAAGATGCCGCTGATCATGTCGGCCGCGCCGGCCAGCGCGATGCACAGGAAGACCAGCCACACGCTCGGGGCCAGCGCGGTCAGCGTCATCGCCACGCCCCACAGCGCCGCCGCGACGATCACGCCGAGGCCCTGCCGCTGGACGCGGGCCGTCCAGCGGCCGGTCACCGAGGCGGCCAGGGCCCCCACGGCGGCCGCGGAGTACAGCAGGCCGAGCGACTCGGGCGAGCCCAGCTCGTCGGCCAGGAACGGGAACAGCGCGTTGGACATGGCGAACACCATGGCCGCGATGTCCACCAGGTACGTGCCCATGAGGTCGCCGCGGCCGGTGGCGTACCGCACGCCCTCGACCAGAGAGCTGAGCGAGGCGGGCGCGGCGTCCTCGACGGGCGGCAGCGACCTGATGCGCCACAGCAGCGCCAGGGAGAGCACGAAGGTCGCCGTGTCGATGGCGTAGGCGACGTGCGTGCCGAGGTGCACCAGCAGCAGGCCGCCCAGCGCCGGGGCGACGATCGCGCCGACGTTCCAGCGCAGGCTGTTCAGCACCGCCGCCGCGGCCTGCTGGTCGTGCCGGACCACCTGCTGCATCACCGCCTCCAGGCTCGGACGCTGGAGGCAGGCGATGCCGGTGGACAGGGCGCCCATCACGTACAGGACCCAGACCTGCGGGTGGGGGAGCATCGCGTTGACCACGAGGGCGGCGGTGGTGACCAGCAGGCCCAGCTCGCTCAGCACGATGATCCGGCGGCGGTCGAGCGCGTCGGCGATCGCGCCGCCCCACAGCCCGCACACCACCATCGGCACGAACTCCGCCAGGCTCATCATCCCGACCGCGACGTAGGAACCGGTCAGCTCCTTCATCTGGTACGGCAGCGCCACCATGGTGATCATCGTGCCGAACATGGTGACGACGCCCGCGCCGAACAGCAGGCGGTAGTCGCGGGAGTCGCGCAGCGGGCTCAGGTCGGGGGAGAGATGACGGAGCAGGCGCATGAGTGGTGCGGGCACGAAGTCTGATTGTCCGACCACGTCCGCGACGAGGGCAAATCATTTAGGCACGGCGAAGGCCCCCGGGGGAACCGGGGGCCTTGGCGGGAGGGGTGTCAGGCGGCGGGCACCTTGTCGAGGAAGCCGAGGACCCTGCGGATCCGGCCGTCCTCGGCCAGCTCGACCACGTCGAAGCCGACGGCCAGGGGCTCCTCGCCGGCCGGGCCCAGGTGCCAGGTGAAGCGGGCGATGTGGTGGTGGGCGTCGAACACCTCGCCCGGCGTGAACACCAGGCCGGGGAACATGCCCTGCGCGCCCTCGATCACGGCGGCGATCCCGGCGTGTCCGGCCACGTCGGCCATCGGGTCGGTGTAGGTCGCGTCCTCGGTCCACAGCTCGGCGACGGCCTTGGCGCGGGCGTCGGCGTCGGTCTCGTTCCAGGCGGCGATGTAGCGCTCGACGAGTTCGGCGGTCATGATGATCTCACTTTCTTCCAGAAGTTCTTCCAACGGTTCTCCGGAGACGGTTCTCCGGAGAGATGTCAGCGGCGGGCCTTGCGCAGGCCGGTGATCTGCAGCTCCGCGAACAGCCCCACGACCAGGGCCTGGGCGATGGCCCAGACGGCGCCGAGCGTGCTGAAGTCGAGCGCGCCGGTCACGACGGCGGCCACGCTGCCCAGGGTCCAGGCGATGTTCAGGCCGATGACGGCCTTGACGGCGGCCGGGTTGATCGCGGGGCGGGAGGCCAGCAGGCCGACGGCGGCGCCGTACACGAGCAGGAAGATCCCGATCTCGCGCAGCAGGCCCGCGCCCGGGCCGAGCAGGTCGCTCGCGGGGCCGGCCAGGGCCAGGTAGACCAGCCCGTTGACGCCGGTGACGACGGCGTCCGCAACAAGAGCGAGGCGCAGGAACCTGGTCCGGTCGGCGGTGACGGTGAGGGCGGTCATCTTGGCTCCTTCAAGTGCTGGTTGCGACACTTGAACGATGTCAGCCGGGGCGTAGGGGCCGCGATTACGCGCCAGGTAATGAAGTCCGCGAACCGGCCGCCGACCTGCGGGTTCTCCGGAGAAAAAGAACGGGGCGCCCCCTTGCGGAGGCGCCCCGGAGGGGTTTCAGGAGGGTGCGGGTCCCGGAAGCCGGGGTCGGGAGTGTGGCGTCCGGGAGCGGGCGGGGGCCGTGAGTGCGGAGCCCGGGAGTGGGTCGCGTCCCGGAAGCGGGTCCCGGGAGTGGCGTTCCGGTTGTGCGGGGTCTGCCGAGGGGTCAGGAGCCGAGGACCTCGCGGCGCAGGTGGGTCTTGAGGATCTTGCCGCCGGGGTTGCGGGGCAGCTCGCCCTCGCGGAACCACACGTGCGCAGGGATCTTGAACTTGGCGATCCGGTCCGCCAGGAACGAGCGCAGCTCCTCGGCCGTGACCGATCGGCCCGCCGCCGGCCGGACCACCGCGCCGACCTCCTCGCCCAGCTCGTCGTGCGGGACGCCGATCACCGCCACGTCGTCCACCGCCGGGTGCTCGAACAGGGCGGCCTCGACCTCGGCGCAGTAGACGTTCTCGCCGCCCCTGATCACCATGTCCTTGGCGCGGTCCACGATGTAGACGAAGCCCTCCTCGTCGATCCTGGCCAGGTCGCCGGTGTGCAGCCAGCCGTCCACGAACGTCTGCGCCGTGGCCTCGGGCTGGTTCCAGTAGCCCATGATCACGTTCGGGCCGCGCACGCACAGCTCGCCCACCTCGCCCGCGGGCAGCTCGGCGCCCATGGGGTCCACCACTCGCACGTCCACGACGGCCGAGGGCATGCCGATGCTGTCGGGCCTGGCGTGGTACTCGGCGCCGCCGTTGCCGATGGCCAGGGCGGTCGTCTCGGTCATGCCGTAGCCGTTGGAGGGGGCGCGGTCGGGCAGGTTCGTGGTGATGCGCTCCAGCAGCTTGGGCGGGGCGGGGGCGCCGCCGTAGCCGAGGGTGGTCAGCGACGACAGGTCGTACTTGCCGAAGTCGGGGTGCGACATGAGCTGCCAGGCGTTGGTCGGCACGCCGATCATCGTGGTGACGCGTTCCCGCTCGATCAGCCGCAGCGCCTGCTCGGGGTCCCACTTGTACATGAGCACCACGCCGCCGCCGGTGAACATCGAGGTGATCATGGCGGAGAAGCAGCCGGTGACGTGGAACAGCGGCACGGTCAGCAGCGTCACCCGGCGCACGCTCGCCGCCGCGCCCGCGTCCTTGCCGGCCATGGTGACCGAGCGGACGAGGCCGTAGGCCACGGTCATGGGGGACTGGCCGAGGTTGCGGTGGCTGCCCAGCGCGCCCTTGGGCCGGCCGGTGGTGCCGGAGGTGTAGAAGATCGTCGCCGGGTCCTCGGGGGACAGCTCGACGTCGGGCAGCCGCACGTCGGCGGTGACCTCGCCCAGCACGTCGCCGAACGACCGCGCGCCCTCGGGCGCCTCGCCCCTGGTCACGATCATCGGCACGCCCGTGGAGGCCAGCCTGACCGCCCGCTCGCCGTCGGCGATCAGCACCTTGGCCCCCGAGTCGCGCACGCCGTAGGCCAGCTCGGCCTCCGTCCACCAGGCGTTCAGCGGTACGGCGATGGCTCCGGCGGCCAGCGCCGCAGAGAACGAGACCACCCATTCCGGGTAGTTGCGCATGGCGATGGCGACGCGGTCGCCCTTGGTGACGCCGTACTCCTCGACCAGGCGGCGGGCGAGGGTGGCGGCGCGGCGGAAGTGCTCCTCGAAGGTGATGTGCTCGTCCTCGTAGGCCAGGAAGACCTGCTCGCCGTGGAACCTGCTGGTCTCCAGCAGGGCGCGGAAGTGTGCCGGCGCGTGCTTCCACGTGCGTACCCCGGTGTCGCCGATCTCCTCGGTCTCGAAAAGCTGGCCGGGGCCGGTGAGCTGGGCTTGGACCTGGGCGTGCGAAAGGGACATGCGCAGAACTCCCGCATCAGACGATTCTTCTGGACTTTCACAGTACCGACCGGTAGGTACGTCGCGCTAGAGCAGCCAAAACCCTGGCGACAGGTGTCCGTGAAAGTTTCATATAGAAACCGATATTTTTCGCTCGTCAACTGCTCTTTTGAGGGCGGCGCGCGATCGGCATTGACCGCTCTCCTGCATGTCAATACCGTCTGCGATGCGATCCGCTGGGGATCGAAAGGTTTCGGAATCGAGTGCCTGCCTCCGGAGGTAGATGCCCGTGCTCTCGTCCCTGTCCGTCAGAGTCCTCGCGCTGCTGGGGATTCTCGCAGCATTCCTCCTCCCCGCCACCTCGGCCGACGCCTCGGCGCCCCTGCGCACGCACGCGTCCGCCAAGGGCAAGTTCATCGGCACGGCGCTCGCCACCACCCCGCTGTCCGGCGAGACCTCCTACCGCACCATCGCGGCGACCGAGTTCAGCCAGGTCACCCCCGAGAACGCGATGAAGTGGGACGCCACCGAGCCCAGCCAGGGCCAGTTCAACTACTCCGGCGCCGACGCGATCGTCGCCTTCGCCGCCCAGAACGACCAGCAGGTGCACGGCCACACCCTCGTGTGGCACAACCAGACGCCGGGCTGGGTGCAGGGGCTGAGCGCGACCGCGATGCGCGCGGCCATGCAGAACCACATCGCCAACGTCGTCGGCCACTTCGCCGACAACCCGGCCGTCGTCTCCTGGGACGTGGTCAACGAGGTCTTCGAGGACAACGGCAACCTGCGCACGTCGTTCTGGTACAACACGCTGGGCTCGGGCTACATCGCCGACGCCTTCCGCGCCGCGCGCGCCGCCGACCCCGACGCCAAGCTGTGCATCAACGACTACAACACCGAGGGCATCAACGCCAAGAGCACGGCGATCTACAACCTGGTCTCCTCGCTGCGCCAGCAGGGCGTGCCGATCGACTGCGTCGGCTTCCAGTCCCACCTGGCCATCCAGTACGGCTTCCCCAGCGACTTCCAGCAGAACCTGCAGCGCTTCGCCGCCCTCGGCGTCCAGGTCCGGATCACCGAGCTGGACGTGCGCATGCAGACCCCCAGGGACGCCGGCAAGGACGCCACCCAGGCCACCTACTACCGCAACGTCGTCAACGCCTGCCTCGCGGTGACCGCCTGCCAGGGCGTCACGATCTGGGGCTTCACCGACAAGTACTCCTGGGTGCCCGACACCTTCCCCGGCCAGGGCGCCGCGCTGATCTACAACGAGAGCTACCAGCAGAAGCCGTCGTACACCGCCGTGCACGACGCCCTGGCCGGCGGCGCCGGCACCGACACCACCCCGCCCAGCACGCCGGGCGCCCCCACGGCGGCCAACGTCACCGCGAGCTCGGCCACCCTCACCTGGGCCGCCTCCACCGACACCGGCGGCAGCGGCCTGGCCGGCTACGACGTCTATCGCGAGCAGGGCAGCACCGACACCCGGCTCGGCCAGTCCACCGGCAACAGCATCAACCTGACCGGCCTGACCGCGGACACCCAGTACCAGGTCTACGTGCGGGCGCGCGACGGCGCGGGCAACCTGTCCGGCGAGTCCCCGTCGGTCACCTTCACCACCCTCACCGGGGGCGGCGGAGGCGGCTGCACCGCCGCGGGCACCGTGCAGACCCAGTGGAGCGGCGGGTACGTCATCCAGCCCGTGACCGTCACCAACACCCGCACGTCCCAGATCAACGGCTGGACGGTCACCTTCACCCTGCCCGCCGGGCACACCCTGACCGGCTCCTGGAACGCCGCCGTCACCGTCAGCGGGCAGAGCGTCACCGCCAGGAACGCCGGGTACAACGGCACGCTCGCGCCCGGCGCGAGCACCAGTTTCGGGTTCCAGGTCAGCAGGCCGGGCGGCGACACCGCGACGCCGTCCGCCTACACCTGCGCCTGACCCGCGCGACCTCCCCGGGCGGACATGGCCACCGCCCGGGGAGCCGCGCGACGGCGCGGCGGGGGCACGGGAGGGTGCCCGAACGGGGCCCTTGGTGGGGCCTGCGCGCGGTGGTACACAGTGCACATGGCAGAGATCATCCTGTTGCACTCCGCACAGGGCCTGCGACCGGGGGTAATAGGGGCCGCGGAGGCGCTTCGCGCGGGCGGGCACGTCGTGCGCACGCCCGACTACTACGACGGCGAGGTCTTCGACGACCTCGAATCCGGACTGCGCAAACGGGACGCGATCGGCTTCGACGAGCTCGCGCGCCGCTGGCGGGAGATCGCCGCGCAGGTGCGCGGGCCGGTCGTGTTCGCCGGGTTCTCGCTGGGCGGGTTCGGGGCCCAGCTCCTGGCCGCCACGCACCCGCTGGCCCGGGGGCTGCTGCTCTACCACGGCTGCGCGGCCGTGGCCGAGGTGAGCGCGCAGGGGTGGCCGGTCTCGGTGCCGGTGCAGCTCCACTACGCGGAGGGCGACCCGTGGATGGACGCCGGTGACGTCCGCAGCCTGCGGACGGAGCTCGGTCCGTTATTCGAGTGCTTCATTTATCCGGGAAATGTGCACTTGTTCGCCGATCCCGATCTTCCCGGATACTCCGAAGAGTCGGCGGCGCTTATGTGGAAACGAACCCGCGACTTTATTGCGCGGATATAAGACGATTTCGCGGATATTTCGTACTTGGGTCTATCAAAAGGGGCGATCTTTACTTTATGATCTCATCGGCCCATCAAGATCGACGGAAGGATCGCTCATGACGATCGAGATCAAGAAGGTCGAAGAAGTCGAGACCACCGGAAACAGCAACAGCTGCTGACCTCTTCGGGCCTCCCGCGACGCGGCCCGACCCCGCGGGAGGCCCTCACTCGCCCGGGAGCCGCCTTCATGCCCAGGATTCAAGTGAATCCGGTCTTCCCCCTGTTCATCGACGACGCCCGCGGGCGCGTACGGCTCGGCGACTTCCCCCCGACCGGCCAGATCCTCGACCCGGCGCCGCCACCCCTGCGCCGCCTGCTGCGCCTGTGCGCCGAGACCCCCGTCGAGCAGTCCGACCTGTACGACCTCCTCGACGACCTCACCCCCGCCGAGATCGACTCGGCCGTCGAACAGCTGCGCGCGGCCCGCTTCCTGGTCACCGACGCCGAGCTGGTCACGCTCGCCGCCGACGCCAGACTGTCCAGGTTCGCGCTGTTCATGGCCATGTTCCAGCCGGCCGACCGGGCCGTGGCCGCGCTCGGCGACCTCGCCGGCCGGCACGTGGCGGTGCTCGGCGCCGGCGCGATCGGCGGCCAGGTCGCCCTGCACCTCGCCACCTCCGGCGTCGGCCGCCTGACCCTGCTCGACGACGACCGCGTCGAGATCGGCAACCTGCACCGCCAGCACCTCTACACCGTCCGCGACCTCGGCGAGCCCAAGACGGCCGCGGCCGCCCGCAGGCTGCGCGAGCACTGCCCGGACGTCCGCGTCACGCGCGTCGAGCGGCGCATCACCGGACCCGCCGACGTCGTCACCGACGCCGACCTCGTGGTCAACACCGTCGACACCCCGCAGCCGCACATCCGCCGCTGGGTCAACGAGGCCTGCGTGCGGGCCGGCACGCCGTTCGTCACCGGCGGCTTCAACCAGCACGTCGGCCTGCTCGGCCCGCTGGTCGTGCCCGGCAAGACCGGCTGCCTGGCCTGCCAGGAGGCCGCCCTGGCCGCGCGGTACGGCTCCACCGTCCTGCCGGCCAACGACAACCCAGGACGGGCCATCCCGTCGTTCGGGCCGTTGTGCGGGATCGTGTCGGGCATGCTCGCGTCCGAGGTGATCCGCTTCCTGACCGGCACCGGGGACCCCGCCGTCGAGGGCCGCAGCCTCTGGCTCGACCTGCTCACGCTGACTACCACGGCCTACGACTTCGACCGCCGCGACGGCTGCGAGGTGTGCGGGTGAAGGCCGAGCCGCTGACGGACCTGTCGTTCCTCAGCGTCGTGGCCGACGGCCCGGACGACTACGTCATCGGCAACGGCGAGACGTTCGTCAACGTGCCCGGCGTGGCGGCGGCCGTGGTCGAGGCGCTCGACGGCACCAGGACGGCCGCCGAGGCCCGCGCCCTGGTCCTGGCCGAAAGCGGTCTGGACGTGGACGTCGCCGAGTTCGTGACCGGGCTCGGCGCGGCCGGCCTGCTCGACCGGCCCCGGCGACCGCCCAACCTGTGGGACCGGATCAGGCCCGGCCACGTGGCCTGGCTGTTCTCCCGTCCGGCGCACGCCGTGCTGGCCGCGCTGACCGTGTGTGCCCTGGCCGCGGCGGTCGCCAGGCCCGGCGTGCTGCCGTCGTTCTCCTCGCTGGTCTGGTCGGACAGCCTCACCTTCACCGTCGCCTTCGCCGCGGCCTCCTGGCTGCTGGTGCTGGTCCACGAGCTCGGCCACATCGCCGCGGCCCGGTCGCTCGGCGTGCGGGCCGAGCTGTCGCTCGGCACCCGCCTGCAGTTCCTCGTCGTGCAGACCAGGATCACCGGCATCTGGGGCGTGCCCAGGCGCGCCCGCTACCGCGCCCACCTGGCGGGCATGCGGGTGGACTGGTTCCTCGCCTGCGCCGGGACCTGCGTCCTGTACGCCGCCGACCTGCCCGTGGTGCGGCTGGTGGTGGTCATCTGCCTGTCGCAGATCGCCTGGCAGTTCCTGTTCTTCATGCGCACCGACGTCTACTACGCCATCGCCAACGCCGGCGGCAACAAGAACCTCATGGCCGACGCGCAGGCGTACCTGCGGGCGCGGCGCACCCGTACGGCGCCGCGCGGCGTCCGGGTGTACGCCTGGTTCCTCGTGGCAGGGCGGGTGCTCGGGCTGGCCTTCTTCGCGCTCTACACGGTCCCGGTGACGGTCGCCGTGTGCCGCCGGGCCGTCGAGGAGCTGCCGGGCTGGCAGCCGGTGGCCGCCCTGGCCGTGGTCGGCGCCGGCTGGGCGCTCTACCTGGCCGTCCTGGGCCGCCGCCTGCTCGCCTCCACCCGCAGTATGGCTCGCCCGTCCTCCTGAGACGGCTGACGTAGGGCGCGGTCCCGGCCGCCCCCTCCGCGGCCGGGACCGTGGCGGTCAGGCGCCCCCGCGGCTCCTGGCGACGACCTCCTCCGTGGTGAGCGGCGCCTTCGGGTGGTGCGTCAGGCACATGGGCACGCGCGCCTTGGCGAACCCGCCGCCCTCACCGGCCACGTAGAACTCGCCAGCGCCCAGCCGGGAGATGTCCGGCACGTCGCCGCCGCCCTTGAACTGGGCCATCTCCCTGGCCGCGCTGATCTGGATCGGCGCGTTCAGCAGGCCGAAGAACTGCGTGGCGCAGTTGCCGGGGATCTGGTTGTGCAGCCCCTTGGGCGCCTGCGTGGCGAAGACCAGGCCCAGGCCGTACTTGCGGGCCTGGGAGGCGAGCAGCACCGTGCTGCGGGTGGAGACCGACGCGCCGCCCGCCGCGGGGGCGAACGTCTGCGCCTCGTCCATGACGAACAGCGCGCCCAGCGGACTGTCCTGGGCGGGGTGCCGCTTGAACCAGACGAACAGCTCCATCTGCAGCCGGCTGACGAAGCTCTGCCGCTGCTCCAGGCCCGGCAGCCCGGCCAGGCTGATCACCGAGACGCGGGCCCGCCGGCCCGGCGGCGGCGTCACCAGCAACCCGGGATCGACCGGCTCGCCGGCCCCGCCGAACAGCGGGTCGTTGTCCATCGCCGCGGTCAGCGACTGGGACAGGTCGGCCGCGATGCGCCGGGCGCTGGCCAGCTCGCTCACCCCGTCGGGCAGGTCGGCCAGGTACGCCGCGAACCCTCTCAGACTGGTCGCGCCGCCACCTCCGTAGGCGGCCAGGGCCCGCCTGAGCACGGCCTGCCCGCGCAGCGCCTTCTCGGTGTTGGCGTCCAGCCTGACCCGCGGCACGATGAACGCGACCGCGGCCTCGACCGCCTCGGCGAACTCGTCGGGGTCGCCGGCCAGGCTCGCCAGGTCGGGCAGCGGCTGGAAGCTCAGCGGGCGTCCGCCCGTCCGTCCCGGCGTCCAGACGGTGACCTCGGTGGCCGCCAGGTACTCCTCGGCGCGGCGGGCGTCGCCCTCCGCCCACGTGCGCGGCGGCTCGGGCCACGGCTCGTCCAGCCGGGCCAGGTCGTTGTTCGGGTCCAGCACGATCGAGGAGACGCCGCGCAGCGCGCACTCCTCGACCAGCCGCCTGATCAGCACGGTCTTGCCGGAGCCGGAACCGGCGAAGATCGCGGTGTGCTTGCGCAGCGCCTCCAGCGCGATCCGCACCGGCTCGCCGTCCGCGATCCGCCGCCCGATCGTCAGGGAGTGGTCCTGGGCGTCGCCGTCCTGGCTCCGCGCCGCGACGGGGATCCCGGGGGCCGGTACGGCGGGAACGCTCCACGCGTCGGCCAATGCCTCGGTGAGGAAGCCGATCCCGGACGTCGGCCGCCGCGCGGCGAGCCAGGCGGCCAGGTCCGGCGGGCTCTCCGCGACCAGGGACCGCAGCGCGGCCAGGACCAGCAGGTCCTGGCGGCTCATCCGCAGCGTCCTGCCGCCCGCCCGCTCGAACGCCGCGATCGCCTCCCGCGTCGCCGGCCCAGGCGACCACGGGGTGTCGCGCAGCAGGAACAACCGCCGTTTGGGCACCTCCGCGTCGAGTCCGGCCGCCACGCACGCCTTGCGGAGGCGGTTCAGCGCCGCGTTGCCGTGCGTCGCGCTGACCGCGCGGAAGGCCCAGTGGACCTCGTCCTCCCTGCTCTCGTCGAGCGTGCGGCGCAGCCGGGCGTGCAGCGGGGGCTTGGCGCTCGGCGGCGGGTCCAGGCTGAAGGCCCGGCCGGCCTCACCCTGCTCGGCGATCCACGCGGACAGCCCGGCGGCCAGCAGCGCGGGCATCGCGGTGTCCTCACTGGCCTGGTCGATCACTGGAGCCCGCGCGGCCGCCAGCAGCTCGGCGAAGCGGGCGTCGAGCGCGGCGAGATCGGCGGCGCCGGCCGCCGCGACAGGGCCGGCGTGGTCGGCGGGGCGGGCGTGGTCGGCGGGGCGCGCGGGCGGCTGCGGACGCGGCGTCGTCTCCGCCGCGAACCCGGTCAGCTCCCTGACCTCGCCGTCCAGCAGGCAGGCGCGGACATGCCGGTCGATCCGGATGAGCAGATCGCGCGGGGTGATCCCGGGCGCCTGCTCGAACGCCTCCGGCCGGACCGGCCACGTCGGGTAAGGCGGCTTGACGCCCGCCTCGCCGTACTGCACCTCGAAGCGCGTGGCGACCAGGGAGCGGGCGGTGGCCGCGTCGGGGATGGTCATGAGCGGGACCGCCTGGCGGAAGCGGTCGCGCACGGTGTCGACCGCGACCTGCTCGATGAGCGCCCACGTGGCGGGGATGCAGGTCACCACCGTCAACGTCCGGCGGGTGACCTCGCGCAGCGCCATCAGGCCGCCCGCGATGCGCTCGATCATGAGCTGCTCGGCCGGGTCGTGCCCGGCGTGGCCGGAGGTGGTGACCCGGGACTGGGCGACGAGCGGGTCGATCTGGTCCACCGCGACGATCGTGGGGCCGGTGAGCGCCATCAGCCGCGAGAGGTCCCTGACGATCTCCTGCGGCGTGCGCCCGAGCTGCCGGATGCCCCAGCGGGCCCGCTCGCCCGGCTCGCCCTCGGGCGCCGACGACAGGTACGACTCCCCGAGGTCCTGCAGTCCTGGATCGTCGCCGGCCAGCAGGACCAGGGCGCGCGCGGCGTCCTGGCTGTCGCGGCCGACCTGGCCCCCGACGCGGCGGAACGCGGTGACGAAGGCGTCCAGCTCGTCCCGGGTGAGGCCGCGCTTGCCGGTGATCGAGCGGCGGGCCATGCGGGACAGCCCCGCCATGATGGCCAGGCGGTCCAGGAGCACGGTGAGCTGCGTCTGCCCGTCGTGGCGGGGCCGGGAGAGGCTGTCCAGCAGGGAGACCACGATGCTCTCCCAGAACCCCTTGGCGTCCAGCAGGCCGACCAGGACGAAGTAGCCGTCCTCGCGCTGGGCGCGTTCGCGCAGCCAGCCGAGCAGGTGGGTCTTGCCGGTGCCGCGCTGGCCCTGCACGACCACGCCGATGGGGCTGCTCTCCGGCCGGTGGGCGGCCTCGGCCAGCCCGTCGAGGAGGATCTTCGTCGACGCGCCGTGCAGGCCGTCGACGTGGAAGGGGGAGCGGCGCCACACGTCGTCGGCGCCCTCGGTGTAGTTGAACGTCAGCGCGGCCAGGTCCGCGATGCCGCCGCCGCTCACAGCTCGCCGATCCACAGCAGATGCTTGTCCTGCCCGCCTATGATCACCGCCGCTTCGCGGTCCTCGGGCGTGAGCGTCTTCTGGTTCGACTCCGGGACCAGGTTCACGTCCGGGAGGCGTTCCATCAGGACGAGCGCCTCGTCCACCTCGTGCTTCGGCACGGCGGGGAGCAGCCGCCGGAGCGGGGTCAGGCTCACCCACGAGCCGGGCGCGGCGGCCAGCTCGGCGTACGCGGCCCGGATGCGGGACTCCAGACCGGCGGGAACGACGTCCGGCTCCGGCTGGAAGATCTCCGACAGCCGTTGGTCGGTGCGCCGCATGAACCGGGGCAGCCATTCGAGCAGGGCCCGCGCGATGGCCCCCGACGAGCCGGTCTGCGGCGGGATCGCCCCCGCCCGCAGGTCCTCGGCCAGCCTGGCCCACCCGGAGTCGGTGAGCACGTGCACGAAGGCGCGGCCGCCCCTGGGCTGCCGGCTCTCGACCAGCTTCAGCTCGTTGAGCTTCAGCCGCCTCGGACGGTCGATGGTCAGCTTGTAGTGCTCCTTGAGCTCGCTGCTAGAGACCTCGCGGGCTTCGACGGCCAGCACCAGCAGGGCAGTGAACTCGGGCAGGGTCAGCCCTTTGTCCGGCATATCTCATCCTTCCGCTCTGCGGCGGTTCCGCAGAAACTGGCCGATCTGACGGACGACGGTGTCCATGTCAGTCATCACCTGAGCATCGGGAAAGCGCAGCACGGCGTAACCGTCGAGTTGGAGGAGCACGTCCCGCTGCCGGTCCGCGGCGAACTTGGCCGGCGCCCGGTGGTCGGGACCGTCGATCTCCACGACGCACCGCTCCCGCTCCCAGAGCAGGTCCACCCGGATCGGCACGGCCAGCGGACCCGGCCGGTACGTCTGGTTCCAGGCCCGGCCCCCGGCCCACGCCCGCGCGGACAAGGCGGCCTCCAGCGCCCGCTCGCTCGCGCTGCCCGGATGCGGCCTGCCCGCCACCGGCGGATACGCGACGGCGGGCGCCCGATCGGCGGTCGCGGGAACCGGGACGGCGTCGCGGGCGTCGCGGGCGTCGCCAACGGCTGCGGGGAGCGGGGTGGCGATCGTCCGCACGCGGTCGTCGTGCAGGGGCGCGCCCGCCAGCCAGACGCCGGCCCGGCCCCGGTGCGCCAGCCACTCGCACCCGGCGACCAGCACTTCCCGTGCCGCCGCGCCGAGCCCGTCCGGCACCCGCACCAGGATCGCCAGCCGGGCCCGGCCGAAGCTGTCGGCCAGCACCCTGACCAGCCCCGCCGCCCGGACCTCCGGCGCCAGAGCGCTGGGTGCGCCCGTCAGCGCCCGCCGGGCCAGCTCAGCGAGGAACGGCCCGAAGTGGCCGGTCACCGAGGCCCTGCGCAGGGCCAGCGCCTGGACCGCGGCCACGTTCGCCCCGGACGGGCTCTCGATGCCCTCGGCCCCCGGTAACCAGGCCGGGAACAGCGCGATGGCCGCCTTGTCCAGCTCACGCAGGACGGAGGCGGCCAGGTCGGCGACGGAACGTTCCTCGGCGGCGAAGTAGGTGACGACGGCCGGGGCGTCGTCCGGCAGGGGATCGAGGGCCGGCGCCACGGCGTCGGGGTCGGCGTCGAGCCGTACCACCTGGCCGATCGGCAGCTCTGCCCACGACGGCACGGCTTCCTGCCCTCACAAGATCGGAAACGTCGGCACTTGGGAGGGTAACCCCGTCCTCAGCGGGCTGTCACCCAGACCGGGGACGCAGCCTCCACGGACGGGACGTGGGCGCGGGTCAGCAGGGCCTGGGACACGCTCGCCTTCACCAGGGCCGCCGTCCGCACCACCGGGACGAGCGTGAGCGCGAACAGCAGGCCCACCGCCGTGTTGAACACCACGAACGGCACGGTTCCGGTGCCGAGGCCGAGCAGGGCGGGCAGGCCGCCGTCCACGCCGGGGATCGCGGCGATCGCCCAGCCGTAGACCGGGAAGGTCAGGCCGAGCAGCGCGCCCGCCCACCACACCGCGCTCACGACGGCGGCGGCCAGCGAGACCGGGAAGGTGATGATCGCGTGCAGCAGGTCCATCGCCGCCTGGCCGGAGGCCAGCGGGTTCATCATGCGGCGGAAGGAACCCGCCCCCGCGGGGGTCTGCGCGTAGCGGGGGCGGGCGATCGGGTGGCCGAGCACTCCGGGGAGCGCGGCGCGCTCCAGGTCGGCGAAGTGGCGGGCCATGGCGGCGGTGGCGGCCAGGACGGGCAGCCCGACGAACACGACCGCCGAGCCGAGACCGGCCGAGACTCCGGCGACGGCGAGGGTGAAGGAGGCGGCGGCCGCGGGGAGGCCGAGCAGGGTGTACCGGGTGTCGGTGGCGACGCGGTGCCGGAGGGTTGTCATGGCTACGACGCTACGGGCCCGGCGGGGGAGCGCTCGATCCTGGCGGCGGGCCACTACGTGGTAGGGCAGGCCCTACCACGCCTCCCGGCGGACCCCTGGGGAAACGGTCCCCCCTACTGCGGCTGGTCCACCCGGATCACGGTCAGCTCCTGCGGACGCACCGGCTCCCGGCAGTGCGCGCACACCGTGAGCGGCTCCAGGGGCTCGCCGCACGAGTGGCGCCACACGGTGGGCGGCTCGCCCTCGGTGACGTACCGGTCGCCCCAGTCCATCAGGGCGAGCAGGACCGTGTGCAGGGCCTGGCCCGACTCGGTGAGGACGTACTCGTGGCGCGGCGGGTGCCGCTCGTACGGCACCCGCTCCAGCAGGCCCACCTCGACCAGCTTGCGCAGCCGGGCGGTGAGGATGTCGCGGCTGGCGCCGGTGTTGCGGGCGATCTGGTCGAAGCGGCGCACCCCGAGCATGATCTCGCGCATCGCCAGCAGGCTCCACCGCTCGCCCACGACGGCCAGCGCGTTGGCGATCGAGCACTCTCTCGGGCGGGACAAGGCCCCTCCGCTCAGGTAGGTCCGGATTTCCAACTTACCATCAGGCGGCCCGTCCAGGGATGGCGGCGAGCAGCTCGCGGGTGTAGTCGGCGCGCGGCGAGCCGAAGATCTCGGCCGCCGTGCCGCTCTCCACGATCCGGCCCGCCTGCATCACGTGCACCCGGTGCGAGATCATCCGGACGACGGCCAGGTCGTGGCTGATGAACAGGTAACTGAGCCCGAGGTCGCGCTGCAGGTCGGCGAGCAGCTCCAGGATCTGGGCCTGGACCAGCACGTCCAGCGCGGAGACGGCCTCGTCGAGCACGACCAGCTCGGGGGAGAGCGCCAGCGCCCGCGCGATCGCCACCCGCTGCCGCTGGCCGCCGGACAGCTCGTGCGGCAGCCGTTCGGCCACCGACGCCGGCAGCGACACCTTCTCCAGCAGCTCGGCGACGGTCCGCGCGCGCTCGGCCGGGGTGCCCACCCGGTGCACGCGCAGCGGCTCGGCGATCGACTTCTCGACCGTGTAGCGAGGGTCGAGCGAGGCGTACGGGTTCTGGAAGACCGGCTGCACCCGGCGGCGGAAGGCGAACAGCTCCCGGCGGCCGAGCGAGGCCAGGTCGGTGCCGTCGAACAGGATCCGGCCGGAGGTGATGCCGTCCAGGCCGAGCAGCAGGTTGGCGGTGGTCGACTTGCCCGAGCCCGACTCGCCCACGACCGAGACGGTACGGCCGCGCGGGATCGTGAAGGAGACCCCGTCCACCGCCGTGAACTCCCCGGCGCCGCCCCGCAACGGGAACACCTTGCGCAGGTCCTCCACCACGACCAGGTCCTCGGCGCTCTCCTCGGGGCCGGGCTCGGCCACCCGCACCGACGACAGGCTCGGCACGGCCTTCAGCAGCCGCCGGGTGTACTCGTGCCGCGGGTCGGCCAGCAGCTCGGCCGCCGGGCCGGTCTCCACGATCTCGCCCCGGTACATGACGGCCACCACGTCGGCCCGCTCGGCGGCCAGCGCCAGGTCGTGCGTGATGAGGAAGACGGCGGTGCCCATCTCGGCGGTGAGCTGCCCGAGCTGGTCGAGGATGCGCCGCTGCACGGTCACGTCGAGGGCCGAGGTCGGCTCGTCGGCGATGAGCAGCTTGGGCCGGCAGGCCAGGCCCATGGCGATGAGCGCCCGCTGCCGCATGCCGCCGGAGAACTCGTGCGGGTACTGCCCGGCCCGCCGCTCCGGCTCGGGGATGCCGACCATCTCCAGCAGCTCGGTCACGCGCCCGCGCGCCGTCCTGCCCGCGGCCAGGCCGTGCACCTCCAGGGCCTCGGCGATCTGGTCGCCGATGCGCATGAGCGGGTTGAGGTTGGACATCGGGTCCTGGGGCACCAGGCCGATGCCCGCGCCCCGGACGGCGGTCATCTCGCGCTCGCTCACCCCGGCCAGGTCGCGGCCGTCGAACAGCACCTGGCCGGTGGTGATGCGGCCGCCCGCGGGCAGCAGCCGGTTGACCGCGGCGGCCGTGGTGGACTTGCCCGAACCCGACTCGCCGACCACGGCCACGGTCTGTCCCGGCAGGATCTCCATCGAGACGTTCTTGACGACGGTGACGTCCTGCTTGCGGGTGCGGAAGGCGACGGAGAGGTCGCGGATCTCCAGGAGCGGGGTCATGCGGTCCTCGATCGGTGGGTGATGGCCTGCAGCAGGCCGGTCCAGAGGGCGTCGGTGGGCGTCGGCGCGGCCGTCGTCAGCAGGCGGTTGCTCGCCAGCGCGATCGCGACGTCCCGGCCGGGGACGAACCCGACGGCGCACCCGACGTAGCCGGGGTGGCCGAGCACCGTGACGGTCTCCTCCCGCAGGTCGAGCCGGTAGGTGCGGAAGCCGAGCGCCTGGCCGGGGTCGGGGCCGGGGGTGAAGAACTCGCGGGCGACCTCGGGCCGCCACAGCCGGTCGTGCTCCTCGTAGCGGGACAGCGCGGTGGCGTACCGCAGCAGGTCCGGGACGGTGGAGAACAGCCCGGCATGGCCCGCCACGCCGCCGAAGGCGTGGTAGGCGTTGCCGTCGGCGACCCGGCCGAGCACGGGCTCGTGCCGCCAGCCGGCGAAGTCCGCGCTGCGGAAGGGCACCGGGTACGGCTCGGAGGTGTCGAGCATGCGCATCTCGACCCGGTCGTCCAGGGCGCTCATGGCCACCTCGGGCCCCGCCGGCCGCGCGTACGTGGTGCCGGCCAGCCCGAGCGGCCCGGTGACCAGCTCGGCCACCGCCCGGTCCAGCGACGTGCCGGTGACGGTCTCGACCACCCGGCCGAGCACGATGAAGCCCAGGTCGGAGTAGTGCCGTTCGCGGCCGGGCGCGTAGCGCGGGGCGGGCATCCGCGGGTCGAGGTACATCGGCCACCACTCCCACAGCCCGGCCCGGTGCAGCAGCAGGTCCCGCACGGTGATCTGGTCGGGGCAGCCCTCCGGCAGGTACGCGGCCGCCCGCTCGTCCAGGTCCACCAGGCGGTCGGAGACCAGGCGGAGGAGGGCCGTCGTGGTGGCGACGACCTTGGTGACCGAGGCCAGGTCGTGGTGCGTGCCGAGGGTCATGGGGGCCTCGCCGGCCAGTGCGCCGCCGTCCGCCCGGCGCACGGTGCGGTGGCCGGTGCACTCGGTCAGGTCGAACCACGGCGTGCGGGCCGCCCGGACCAGGCCCGCGGGCGGACCGGGCTCGGGGCTCGCGGGCCCCCCTGGCCGGCTCGAAGGGCCGGGCGGCGCGGCGGGAGCCGGGGTCATCGGCGCAGCACCAGCGAGCGCGGCGGCGTGGTCAGCGGGGCGGGCAGGGCGAGCGGGCCCGCGCCCGGCGTCAGCGTGCCGAGCACCCGGGCGGCCTTCGCGCCCGTGCCGCCGGGGACGGTGCCCGGCAGGCCGTGGGCGGTCAGCCAGCCGATGAGCGCGAAGGCGATGGCCTCCTTGTCGTCGGCCGGGGCGCCGAGCTCGTCGGACAGCGACACCCGCACGCCGGGCAGGGCGGCGCGCAGGCCGTCCATGATGACCGGGTTGCGGCAGCCGCCGCCGGAGACGACCAGCACGTCCACGCCCGCCGCGGCGACGTCGGCCGCCACCGTGCGGACCGTCAGCTCGGTCAGCGTCGCCACCAGGTCAGGGCCGGACGGCTCGCGGCCCGCCCTGGCGATCGCGGCCTCGACGTAGGCCAGGTGGAACAGTTCCTTGCCGGTGCTCTTCGGCGCGGCCAGCCGGTAGTACGGCTCGTCGAGCAGCACGTCGAGCAGGCGTTCGTCCACCTGGCCGGAGGCGGCGATCCGGCCGTCCTCGTCGTAGCCGCGCGGGTTCAGGCCGCGGCCGGACACCACGGCGTCGACGAGGGCGTTGGCCGGGCCGATGTCGTAGGCGCTCAGGCCGCCGTCGCGCACGACGGTCATGTTGGAGATGCCGCCCAGGTTGAGCGCCGCCGCGCCGCCCGCCCCGCCCGTGCCGCCCGTGCCGCCCGTGCCGCCCGGGTGTCCGTCCGACAGCAGGCCGCCGAGCAGCAGGTCGTCGAGCACGGAGACCAGCGGGGCGCCGTGCCCGCCCGCGGTGATGTCGCGGATGCGCACGTCCGACAGCACGGGCGCGCCGGTGCGCTCGGCGATCCAGGCGGGCTGGCCGATCTGCAGGGTGCCGCGCGCGTGCGCGCCCTCCACCCAGTGGAAGACCGTCTGGCCGTGCGAGACGATCAGGTCGGCCGGACCGGCCTGCCCGGCCGCGGCCGCGGCGGCCTCGGCGAAGCACTGGCCGATGAGCGTGTCGAGCACGCACACCTCGGCCAGCGTGACGGGCGCGGGCGGCAGCGCGGCCACCAGCCGGGCGCGCAGCTCGTCCGGATAGGGGGTGCTCGCGGTGTGCAGCACGCGGCCGGTCAGCACGTCGCCGTCGAGGCCGAAGTCGACCAGGGCCACGTCGATGCCGTCGTGCGAGGTGCCGGA
The DNA here is from genome assembly GCF_053601695.1 of Nonomuraea sp. NPDC004702. Taxonomy (NCBI): domain Bacteria; kingdom Bacillati; phylum Actinomycetota; class Actinomycetes; order Streptosporangiales; family Streptosporangiaceae; genus Nonomuraea; species Nonomuraea sp. NPDC004702. Next base: position 31,282 of record NZ_JBSGCE010000015.1, on the reverse strand, counting down.
GATCATGCCGAGGATCTTCACGCCGGCTCTCCCAGCGCCACGCGCAGCCGTCCCTCGCTGCGGTCCAGCAGCGCCGCCGCCTCCTGCGGCCCGAGCCCGAGCCGGGCGCCGAGCACCGCCTGCTTGACGTTGAAACCGTGCTGGTCGAGCACCCGTTCCGCCTCCTCGCGGTCCACACCGGCGATCGTGCGCACGATCCTGATCGCCCGTTCCCGTAGCTTGCCGTTGCTGGCCTTGACGTCGACCATCAGGCTTCCGTACGTCTTGCCGAGCCGGACCATGACGATGGTCGAGAACATGTTGAGCACGAGCTTCTGCGCCGTGCCCGCCTTGAGCCGGGTCGAGCCGCTGACCACCTCGGGCCCGACCAGCACCTCGATCGCGTGCTCGGCCTCGCCGCTGAGCGGGGTGCCCGGGTTGCAGGACAGGCCGACGGTCAGCGCGCCGCGCTCGCGGGCCCGCCGGACCGCGCCCAGCACGTACGGCGTGCGCCCGCTGGAGGCGATGCCCACCACCGTGTCCAGCGGCCCGACGCCGGCCGCGTCGATCGCCGCCGCGCCGGCCCCCGCGTCGTCCTCGGCGCCCTCGCACGGGTGCACGATCGCCCGCTCGCCGCCGGCGATGACGGCGAAGACCTGCTCGGGCGGGGTGCTGAAGGTGGGCGGGCATTCGGAGGCGTCCAGGACGCCGAGCCGGCCCGGCGTGCCCGCGCCCACGTAGACCAGCCGGCCGCCGGCCCGTACCAGCTCGGCGGCGGCCTCGATGGCCGGGGTGATCTGCGGCAGCGCCGCGGCGACCGCGGCGGGGACGGTGGCGTCGGCCGCGTTCATGGTCGCGGCGAGCTCGGCCACGCTCATGGTGTCGATGCCCGCGAAGCGCGGGTCGGCCGATTCCGTGGTCAGTTCTGAGAGGTTCACCGCTTGCCTCGGGTTCTGGGGTCGAGAGTGTCACGCAGGCCGTCGCCGAGCAGGTTCAGGCCCACCACCAGCAGCACGACGACCGCGCCCGGCGCGATCAGCGTCCAGGGGGCGACGAACACCAGGCTGCGGGCCTCGAAGATCATCGAGCCCAGCGAGGGGGCGGGCGGCGGCGTGCCCAGGCCGAGGAAGCTCAGCGACGCCTCGGTCAGCACCGCCCACGACAACGACAGCGCCACCTGGATGACGATGATCGAGGTGATGTTGGGCAGCACGTGCCTGAGCATGATCTGCCAGCGGCTCTGGCCGGTGGAGACCGCGGCCTTGACGTACTCGATCTCCCGCAGGGAGAGCACGGGGCCGCGCGTGACACGGATGAAGATGGGGACGTACACGATCGCGATGGCGACGGCGACCGTGAACCAGTTGCGGTCCAGCACCGAGGCCAGCGAGAGCGCGAGCAGCAGCGGCGGGAACGCGAACAGCACGTTCGTCACGCCGCCGATGGCGCCGTCGGCGAAGCCGCGGTAGAACCCGGACACCAGGCCGCCCAGCGTGCCGACCACGGTGGCGAAGGCCACCGCGACCACCGCGATGAGCGCCGAGTTGCCGACCCCGGCCGCCACCCGGGAGAAGACGTCCCGGCCGAACTGGTCGGTGCCGAACAGGTGCGTCCCGGACGGCGACAGGAACCGCTCGGGCGGGTTCTGGGCGATCGGGTCGTAGGGGAGCAGCCCGGCGTACGACAGCGCCGCCACCACGGCCAGCACCAGCAGCACGATCGTGCCCGCCAGCATGGCGGGGCTCCTGCGCAGCGCGGTCACGACGCCCTCACCCGCGGGTCGATGATCCGGTACAGCCCGTCGGTCAGCAGGTTGACCAGCACGAACGCCAGCGCGATGACCAGGACCGTGCTCTGCACGACCGCGTACTCCTTCTGCTGGATGCCGAGCAGCACCTGCCGGCCCACGCCGGGCACGGAGAAGATCTGCTCGACCACGACCGCGCCGCCGAGCAGGTAGCCGAACTGCAGCCCGGTCATCGTCACGATCGGCACCAGCGCGTTGCCCAGCACGTGCCGGACCTGCAGGCGGCGCGGCGGCACGCCCTTGGCACGGGCGGTGCGCACGAAGTCCTCCGAGCGCACCTCCAGCACCGCCGTACGGGTGGTGCGCAGGATCGGCGCGGCGATGCCGAAGCCGAGCACGAGCGCGGGCAGGAACATCTGCTGCAGGTTGAGCAGCGGGTCCTCGGCGAGCGTGGCGAAGCCCTGGCCGTTGGGGTTGAAGCCGAACGACGCCGCGAAGATCGACAGCAGCGTCGTGGCCAGCAGGAACGCCGGGACCGACAGCCCGGCCAGGCTCACGACCTGGCCGAAGGCGTCCCGCGGCGAGTTCGTCCTGGACGCCGACAACATGCCGAGCGGCACGCCCAGCAGCAGCGCCAGCACGATCGAGAACACCGCCAGCTCGAACGTCACCGGCAGCGAGTGCAGCGTCATCTCCAGCACGCCCTGCTGCGAGCGGGCCGAGTAGCCGAAGTTGCCGGTGAGCATGTTGCCCAGCCAGGAGAAGAACTGCGTGACCGGCGACTGGTCCAGCCCGTAGTACTGCTCCAGGGCCACGCGCTGCGCCGGGGTGAGGGCAGCCGCCTCCGTGCCGAGCCCCGCGGTGATCTGGTCGCCCGGGATCGCCCGGAGCATGACGAAGACGAACACGGCCACCCCGAACAGGGTGCCGATCGTCGAGGCCACGCGCCGGACGGCCCGGCTTGCGAGGATCCGGCGCATCAGGCGACGGACGTCGTGCGCAGGTACTGCAGCGACCCGCTGACCATCGGTACGAACCCGGACACGTTGGAGGTGGTGCCGGTGTAGGTGTAGCTGGTGAACAGCCAGATCCAGGGCGCGTTGGCCTCCAGCTCGGCCGAGACCTTCTCGTAGATCGCCTTGCGGGCGGCCGGGTCGGTCGTGGCCTTGCCCTCGGCGAACAGCTTGTCCAGCTCCGGCGAGCTGTACCCGGCGACCTTGTTCAGGTTGCCCTTGCTGGTGAAGTAGCGGCCGTAGGAGCCGTCGGGGTCCGGACGCCCGCCGTTGAGCGCGACGGCCGCGTCGAAGTCGGCCGCCACCCAGCGGTCCACGAACGCGCCGGACTCCAGCACCTCCAGGTCCAGGGTGATCTTCGCCTCGGCGAGCTGCGCCTTGAGGTTCTGGGCCTCGTTCACGGAGGTGGCGTACTCGCCCTGGGAGACGATGGCCTTGACCGTCACGCCGCCGGACTTGCCCGCCTTGCCGAGGTACTCGGCGGCCTTGGCCAGGTCGCGGGCCGGGCAGGGACGCTTGGCCGGGTCGGACTTGAAGGCCGGGGCGGTGATCGGCCCGGTCACCTCGCCCTCGCCGAGCGCGGCGGTGTCGAGCACCTGCTTGCGGTCGATCGCGCACTGGATCGCCAGGCGCACGTTGACGTCCTTGAGGTCGCCGCGCTGGGCGTTGAGCTGGAGGGCGTGGTAGCTGAGCTGCGGCGTCTTGGTGACGGTGATCGTTCCGCCGCCCTGCGCGGTCTGGGCGACCAGCGGGTCGTTGAAGACCGCGAGCTGCACGTTGCCCGACTGCATGGCCGAGACGATGGACGACTCGTCCGGGATCACCCGGAACTCGACGCTGCCCACCTTCGGCTTCTCGGCGCCCCAGTACTTGTCGTTCCTGGCCAGCGTCAGCGACTGGCTCGGGACGCGCTTGCCCAGCGTGAACGGGCCGGTGCCGTTGGGGGTGGCGTTGAGCTTCTCCTCGGTGTCGTCGGAGGAGAGCATCGCCATGTTGACGGTGGCCAGGTTCGCCGGGAGCGCGGCGTCGGGGCCGGTCAGCTCCAGCACCACCGTGCTCTCGTCGGGAGCCTCGACGGACTTCACCGACGCCAGCGACGCCCGCGCCACGGCCGCCGTCTTCTCGTCCATGATCTTCTCCAGGGACGCCTTGACGTCCTTGGAGTCGAAGGCGCTGCCGTCGCCGAAGGTCACGCCCTTGCGCAGGGTGAGGGTCAGCTTCTTGCCGTCCTCGGACGCCTGCCACGACTCGGCCAGGCCCGGCACGACGTTCAGGTCCTTGTCGAACTCGGTGAGGGTGCCGTAGATGTTCTGCAACACGTTCACGGCCGTGAACTGGGTGGCCTTCCAGGGGAAGAGCGTGTCGGGGTCGGAGGTCACGCCGACGACCAGGGCGCCGCCGGACTTGCCCGTGGCGCCGGTGCTGGTCGCGGGCCCGGAAGATGATGAACAGGAGGTCAGGGCGATGGACAGCACTGCGGCGGCGCCGATCGCGGAGAGCGCGCCACGGGGCATGTGGTCTCCTCAGGGGCAGTAGGTCATAAAATTACGCAGACCCTACCACTGGTGTACTAAATTTCCTCAACAGGGATGGATGACGAATGGTCGAGGACGACGGAAGCCTGCTGATCCGCATCCGTGCGGCCATGCCCGCATTACGGCCGTCGGAGCGGCGTATCGCCGAGACGTTCACCGGCGACCCGGCCGCCGCCGCGAACCTGTCCATCGCCGAGCTGGCCGCCCGCTGCGCCACCTCGACGACCTCGGTCGTGCGCTTCTACCAGCGCATGGGATACGCCCACTTCAAGGACTTCCGGATCGACCTGACCAGGGCCGCCGCCCGGGAGGAGCTGACCACGTCGAGCCTGCCGGAGGTGTCGGGCGACATCGACCGCCACGACAGCTTGGAGGGCATCGTCTCCAAGGTCGCCACCAACGAGACGCTGTCCATCGCCGACACGGCCCGTTCCCTGGACATGCGGGCCCTGGGCCGGGCGGTCGCCCTGCTGCTGGCCGCGCGCCGGATCGACACCTTCGGCGTGGGCGCGAGCGCGCTGGTCGGCCTCGACCTGCAGCAGAAGCTCTCGCGCATCGGGCGTACCGCGATCAACTGGCACGACGCCCACTCGGCCTGGACGTCGGCGGCCACGCTCGACGCCGGCTGCGTGGCCGTCGCGGTCTCGCACACCGGCGCGACCGTGGACACGGTCGAGTTCCTGGCCATCGCCCGCCGGTCCGGCGCGGCCACGGTGGCGATCACGAACTTCCGCGACTCGCCGCTGGCCGCCACCGCCGACGTGACGCTGACGACGGCCGCCCGCGAGACCCAGTTCCGCTCCGGCGCGCTCGGCAGCCGCATCGCCCAGCTCATGGTCGTCGACTGCCTGTTCACCGGCGTGGCCGCGGCCAGTTACGACGAGTCGATGGCGGCCCTGCGCAACACCTACGCGGTCGTCCACGACCGGACGGTGCACAAGCGGGGGTGAACCGGCCTGACCAGCATGGAAGTCTTTCTTTGGCGGCACGTGAATCTAGTGACAAAAAGTGATGACACGGCTACTTTAAGTTGACATTCTGGTGGCGAGGCATCGTCTACCAGGAGAGACACCACATGCAGCTGATCACCCGTGCCGACTGGCACGCCAAGAAGCCCACGACCAGTTACACCCGGCTGGCGTCCACCAGGGGCGTCAAGATCCACTACACCGGCGGGAAGGTGCCATCCGACCTGCCGGACGCCGACAACCACGACAAGTGCGTCGACCTGGTCAGGGACATCCAGCGCATGCACATGTCCGGCGGGCGCGGCGAGACCTACATCGACCTCGGCTACAACATGGTGTGCTGCCCGCACCGGCGCACCTTCATGGGCCGGGGTCCGCACGTCCTGCCCGCCGCCAACGGCCCGGGGCTCAACTCCGGCCACTACGCCGTGCTCGCCCTGCTCGGCAACACCGGGTTCACCGAACCGAACGACGACCTGCTCAACGCCCTCGTCGACGCCATCGAGTACCTGCGCGAGCACGGCGACGCCGGCGACGAGGTCAAGGGCCACCGGGACGGCTACGACACCGACTGCCCCGGCGACCCGCTCTACCACTGGGTGCGAGGGGGCGCCGAACGCCCCTGAGCCGCATGCGTCCCGAGGACACCCCGCGAGCGGCGGCCGCCACGGACGTCCATGGCGGCCTCGACGGCCACCGCGTGCGCGACGAGAGGCGGGGCGCTAGACCAGCCGGCCCACGTGGGCCAGCGCCTGCTTGAGCAGCACGCCCTGGCCGCCGGTCATCTCCTGCTGCACGGCCGGCGAGGACGCCTCCTCCGGGGTGAACCAGACCAGGTCCAGGGCGTCCTGCCGGGGCCGGCAGTCACCGGCCACGGGCACGATGTAGGCCAGCGACACCGCGTGCTGGCGCGGGTCGTGGTACGGCGTGACGCCCGGCGTCGGGAAGTACTCCGCGACGGTGAAGGGCTGCGGCGAGACTGGGATGCGCGGCAGGGCCACCGGCCCGAGGTCCTTCTCCAGGTGGCGCAGCAGCGCGTCGCGGATGCGCTCGTGGTGCAGCACCCGCCCCGAGACCAGCGCCCGGCTGACCGTGCCGTCCGCCGCGATCCGCAGCAACAGGCCCACGCGGGTCACCACGCCGGTCTCGTCGACGCGCACCGGCACGGCGTCGATGTAGAGGATCGGCAACTGGCCGCGCACCGACTCGAGCTCTTCGGGTGCCAGCCATCCAGGCGCGGTTTCGGTCTTTTCGGTCATCTGCCGATCGTATGCCCCGCGCCGCCACTGACAGCGTAAGCCCCACCGACCGATCCCCGGACGGGGTCAGGCCCGCCGGGCCGGCCTGCTCCTGCCCGCGATCCACGACGCCGTGCAGACGACCAGCACGATGCCCATGAACGGCAGGTACTCGGCGACTCTTCTCATGACAGATCACGCTCCGCTCTCGACTTGGCGAGCCGCCGGCGTTGCGGCTCGACGGTGTACCGGGGGTCGCACGCCGAGGCCGTCCCGGCGTGGAAGATCCCGAACCGGGTGCACACCGACCCGGCCAGCAGGGCCGCCCCCGCGGCCACCGCCGCGACCCTGCTGCGCGCGCCCAGGCCCTGACCGAGCAGGGCGCCCGCGACCGACAGCGCCTGGCCCGCCCTGAGCAGGCGGCTGCGCCGCAGCGGCTCGGCGGTCAGGCCCATCCGGCGTTCCATGCGGACGGCCGCCGCGCACTCCAGGGCCGCCCCCAGCACCGCCGCCCGCCGGGCCGGGGCCGCCTGCGCGACCGGCGCGGCCAGCATGCCGAGCCCGCCCGCCGACGCGGCGGCCGAGCCCGCGAACAGGAACGGCATCTCCCTGAACCCGTCGTGCCAGGCCGGGACGGCGGTGTCGCAGATCAGCGCGGCGGTGTAGGTGGCCAGCGCCGGCCCGGTCAGCCCGGCCCCCACCGTGGCCGCCCGGCCCAGCCGGGGGAACCGCCCGGTCACCCCGGTGAGCGCGGCCAGCCCGGCCTGCGGCCCGTACGCGGTCAGGATCCAGGTGCCGACGCTCATCGGCGAGGTCACCTTGAACACCCGCAACATGTTCAGGAAGCGCGACGGCTTGCCCAGGTCGTGGATCAGCGAGTACAGCGAGCCGCCGACCGCGCCCAGGGCGGCCACCTTGGCGGCGCGGGCCAGCGCCGGGCGTCCGGTCAGCTCGGCGGCGGCGGCCAGCGTGGAGGAGGCGCCGGCCAGGCCGCCGAGGAACAGGTAACCGGCGATGTCGTGGTCGCTCCAGGGCGTGCTGTTCAGCACCGGCAGGCCGTAGTAGGAACCCGCCTCCGGCTCGGGCGGCCGCAGCGAGCGGCTGCCGCGGCCCGCCGAGCCGGGCGTGGCCTCGCGCTCGGTGCGCAGGCCGGGCGCGTCGTCCAGGCGCACGTCGGTCTGGTTGCTCATCCGCCCCTCCTCCAGGCCGCCGCGGCGGCCATCCCGGCCAGCAGGACCAGCGCCGCCGCGCCGGCGTGCCGCCACATCGACGGCAGGTCCGCGGTGGTCACCACGGGGTCCGGCGGCAGGCCGTACACCTGGGGCTCGTCCAGCAGCAGGAAGAAGGCGCCGGTGCCGCCCACGCCGTCGGCCGGGTCGTGGCCGTACAGGCGGGCCGAGGACACGCCCGCCGCGCGCACCTGCTCCAGACGGCGGTCGGCGCGCTCGCGCAGCTCGTCCAGCTCGCCGAACTGGATGGAGTCCGTCGGGCACGTCTTGGCGCAGGCCGGCTCCTGGCCGACCTCCAGCCGGTCGTAGCACATCGTGCACTTGGCGGCCGTGCCGGTCTCCGCGCGCCGGCCGATCACCCCGAACGGGCAGGCGGGCACGCAGTAGCCGCAGCCGTTGCAGACGTCCTCCTGGACGACGACCGTGCCGTACTCGGTGCGGAACAGCGAGCCGGTCGGGCAGACGTCCAGGCAGGCCGCGTGCGTGCAGTGCTTGCACACGTCGGAGGCCATCAGCCAGCGGAAGTCCAGGTCACGGGCGCCGGTCTCCTGGTGGCCCAGCGGCTTGCGCTGCTCGACGAACGCCACGTGCCGCCAGGTGTCGGCGCCGAGCCCGACGGAGTTGTCGTAGGACATGCCGGTGAACAGCAGCCCGTCCTCCGGCACCGCGTTCCACTCCTTGCAGGCCACCTCGCACGCCTTGCACCCGATGCAGACGCTGGTGTCGGTGAAGAAGCCCATGCGCCTGGGCGGGTCGTCGTAGCCGGCGTCGAGCGGCGCCCGGTCGAGGTCGAAGGCCACGGCTCACACCTCCGTTCCGGTGTGCTCGGTCACGCCCGCCCGCCGCCGGTAGGCCAGCACCAGCTCCGACAGGGCCGGGCCACGCGGCCTGCGCCCGGGGCGGATGTCCGCCGACAGGGCCTTGACCTCCTGGATGTGGGAGTTGGGGTCGAGCGAGATGGCCGACAGCTCGTTGGCCGCGTCGCCGGTGGCCAGGCCGTTGGGGCCGAAGTGGAAGGGCAGCCCGATCTGGTGCAGGACCTTGCCGTCCAGGTGCAGCGGCGCCATCCGGTCGGTGACCAGCACGCGGGCCTCGATGGCGCTGCGCGCGGTGATGATCGTGGCCCACTCGCCGTGCACGAGCCCGCGCTCGGCGGCCAGCTCGGGCGAGACCTCGCAGAACATCTCCGGCTGCAGCTCGGCCAGGTACGGCGTGTGCCGGCTCATGCCCCCCGCCGTGAAGTGCTCGGTCAGCCGGTACGTGGTCACCACGTACGGGTAGACCGACGCGCCCGGCTCGGCCCCGCTCGGCTGGTACCGGTTGTCCTCGTGCCGGTAGAGCTTGCGGGCCGGGTTGCGCTGCCGCCCGTAGAGCGGGTTGGCGACCGGCGAGTCCTGGGGCTCGTAGTGGCTGGGCAGCGGGCCGTCGACCACGCCCGAGGGGGCGAACAGCCAGCCCTTGCCGTCGGCCTGCATGATGAACGGGTCGATGCCCGACAACGCCGCCGGTCCCTGCGCCCCCGGCTCGGGCCGGTAGGACGGCGGTTTGCGCTCCTCGAAGTCCGGCACGTCGAGGCCGGTCCAGCGGCCGGCGTCCGCGTCCCACCAGACGAGCTTCTTGCGCTCGCTCCACGGACGGCCGTCCGGCGCGGCCGAGGCCCGGTTGTAGAGCACCCGCCGGTTGGCCGGCCACGCCCACGCCCACTCGGCGGCCACCCAGTCCTGCTCGGCGGCCGGTTTGCGGCGGGCGGCCCGGTTGACGCCGCCGGCGTACACGCCGCAGTAGATCCAGCAGCCGCACACCGTCGAGCCGTCGTCCTTGAGCTGGCTGTAGCCGTCGAGCGGCCGGCCCTCGGCGTCCCAGCCGTTGATCTCGGCGAGCACCGCCTCGGCGACCGGCTCGGCCGTCTCGCCCTCGACGGGGTAGTCCCAGGTGAGGTCGAGCAGGGGCCGGTCCATCGGGTCGGCGGAACCGGCCAGCTTCTGCCGGATGATCCGCCCGAGGTGGTACATGAACCACAGGTCGCTGCGCGCGTCGCCGGCCGGCTCGACGGCCCGGTGGTGCCACTGCAGCCAGCGGTTGGTGTTGGTGAAGCTGCCGCTCTTCTCGGTGTGGGCCGCGGCGGGGAAGAAGAACACCTCGGTGCCGATCCGGGAAGTGGTCAGCTCGCCCGTCTCGATCTCGGGGCCGTCCTTCCACCAGGTGGCGCTCTCGATCAGGTTGAGGTCGCGCACCACCAGCCAGTCGAGCTCGGCCATGCCCAGGCGTTGCATCCGGGAGTTGGCCGAGCCCACCGCCGGGTTCTCGCCGAGCAGCAGGTAGCCCTTGCAGGTGCCGTCGAGCTGCGCGAGCACCGTGTCGTACGTGCTGTGCGAGCCGGTCAGGCGCGGCAGGTAGTCGAAGCGGAAGTCGTTGTCGCGCGTGGCCGCCGGGCCCCACCACGCCTTGAGCAGGCTCACCAGATAGGCGGGCATGTTCGCCCAGAAGCCGCGGCAGGAGGCGTCGGCGCGCAGGAAGTCGCGCATCTTCTCGTGCTCGTGGGCGTGCGGCATCGGGATGTAGCCGGGCAGCAGGTTGAACAGCGTCGGGATGTCGCTGGAGCCCTGGATGCTGGCGTGCCCGCGCAGCGCCTGGATTCCGCCGCCGGGGCGGCCGATGTTGCCGAGCAGGAGCTGCAGGATGCTGGCGGTGCGGATGAACTGGGCGCCGTCGCTGTGCTGGGTCCAGCCCACCGCGTAGACGAACTCGGCGGTCCGCTCCGGCCCCGAGTTCTCCGTCAGGTGGCGGCAGACCTGGGCGAACAGCTCCGGCGGCACCCCGCACACCTGCTGGACCATCTCCGGCGTGTAGCGGGCGAAGTGGCGGCGCAGCACCTGCAGCACGCAGCGCGGGTGCCGCAGCGTCTCGTCCCGCCGCATCTCGCCGCCCAGCGGGACGCCGGTGCCGCCCTGCACCTCGGCGCGGCCGGCCGGGAGGCTGCCCGCCGGCCGGTCGTAGTCCTCGTCCCGCTCGCCGGAGGCCGCGACGGTGTGCATGCCCTCGTACTGCCAGGTGTCGTCCTCGTAGCAGCGGTTCTCGGCATCGAAGCCGGAGAACAGGCCGTCGAGGTCCTCGGCGTCGCGGTAGTCCTCGCGCAGGATGGTCGCCGCGTTGGTGTAGTGCAGGACGTAGTCGCGGAAGAACAGCTCGTTCTCCAGCACGTGGTTGACGATCGCGCCGAGGAAGGCCACGTCCGAGCCCGCCCTGATCGGCACGTGCAGGTCGGCCAGCGCGCTGGTGCGGGTGAACCGCGGATCCACGTGGATGACCACCGCGCCGCGGGCCTTGGCCTCCATCACCCACTGGAACCCGACCGGATGCGCCTCGGCGAAGTTCGACCCCTGGATCAGCACGCAGTCGGAGTGCTGCAGGTCCTGCAGGAACGTCGTGGCCCCGCCGCGCCCGAACGACGTGCCGAGCCCCACCACGGTCGAGCTGTGGCACACCCGCGCCTGGTTCTCGATCTGCACCACGCCGAGCGCGGTGAGCAGCTTCTTGATGAGGTAGTTCTCCTCGTTGTCCAGCGTCGCGCCGCCCAGGCTGGCGATGCCCATCGTGCGGGCCACCCGGCGGCCCTTGTTCTCCCACTCCCAGGTCGCCCGGCGGGTAGCGATGATCCGGTCGGCCACCATGTCCATGGCGGTCTCCAGGTCGAGCTCCTGCCAGTCGGCGGCGTACGGCGGGCGGTACAGGACCTTGCTCAGCCGTCCGGAGCCGGTGGTGAGCTGGAGGCTGGAGGCGCCCTTCGGGCACAGCCGGCCCCGGCTGATCGGGGAGTCGGGGTCGCCCTCGATGTGCACGACCTTCTCATCACGGACGTAGACGTTCTGGGCGCAGCCCACCGCGCAGTACGGGCACACCGACTTGACCACGCGGTCGGCGGCGGCCGTCCGGGCCGGGTGCGCGCCCGTGCGCGGCGACTTCACCGCGGCGGCCCGGCCGAGCTTGTCCTTGCCGGTGAGCTGCCGCAGCAGCGGCCAGGAGAACCCCATGCCGCTCACGCGCCCGTCTGGCGCATGCGCCGGTCGCTCCAGGCCCGCTCGCGCATCCAGGCGCGCACGTCGCCGCGCTCGACCGGCCCGACCTCGCGCGGGTTGACCAGGTGCTGGGTACGCCCGGCCAGCAGGCCCGGCCGTCCGCGCCGGCGTGCCACCGCGTCGCTCCCGTCGGCCGGCACGCCCGTCGCGATCAGGTACGCGCGCCCCGCGGGCACGCCCAGCAACCTGGCGATCTCGGCATAGTCCAGCCCCTGCGACAGCAGCCGCAGCACCCGCTCCTTGCTCGGCATCGTTCCCCCCGGCGCCCGTGCCCCCCGATTCCGGTCCTCCCCTTCGCAGGCAGGAGGAAACCCGAAGTCCCAGGTCAAAGGCGTACTTGGGGGACAGTTGGCGTCAGGCCAGGCGGGCGGCGGCCTCCGTCCAGGCGGCGGCGTCGCCGGAGGGCTCGTAGCGGCGCAACTCCTGCGTGTCGGCCACCAGCGCGCGCATCCCGGCCAGGTCGGCGACCAGCCCGGCCGTGCGCGCCTGCACCAGGACGTTGCCGAGCGCGGTCGCCTCGGCCGGCCCGGCCACGACCGGCAGCCCGCAGGCGTCGGCGGTGAACCGGCACAGCAGCTCGTTGCGCGACCCGCCGCCCACCAGGTGCACGACCTCCACCTCGCGGCCGGACAGCTCCATCGCCTGCCGGATCGCGTTGCGGTGCCCCAGCGCCAGGCTCTCCAGCACGCAGCGGACGATGCCCGCCGGCGTCGAGGGAGGCCGCTGCCCGGTGCGGCGGCACTCGGCGGCGATCCGCGCGGGCATGTCGCCCGGCGGCAGGAACACCGGCAGGTCGGGATCCACCACGGCGGCGAACGGACGTTCGCGCGCCGCCGCCGCCAGCAGGTCGCCCAGCGAGGAGCCGGGCCAGGCCCGCAGGCACTCCTGCAACAGCCACAGCCCCATGACGTTGCGCAGGTAGCGGACGGTGCCGTCGATCCCGGCCTCGTTGGTGAAGTTGGCCGCCCGGCCCGCCTCGGTGAGCACGGGGGCGGCCAGCTCCACCCCGGCCAGCGACCAGGTGCCGCACGAGACGTAGGCGAAGGCGGGCCCGGCGGCCGGCACGGCGGCCACGGCCGAGGCGGTGTCGTGCGAGGCCACCGCCCGCACCGGCGCCGAGAAGCCGATCTCCGCCGCGACGTCGCGGCGCACCCCGCCGATCGGCTCGCCCGGCTGCCGCAACCGGGGGAAGATCCCCTCCGGCAGGCCCAGACGGTCGATCAGCGGCACCGCCCAGGACCGGGTGCGCACGTCGAGCAGGCCGGTGGTCGAGGCGTTGGTCACCTCGGCGCCGATCTCGCCGGTCAGCCAGTAGCCGATCAGGTCGGGGACGAGCAACATCGTCGCGGCCCCGTCCAGCCGGTCGGCCAGGAGCTGGTAGATCGTGTTGAACGGGAGCACCTGCAGCCCGGACACCGCGTACAGCGCCTCGGCCCCGATCAGCTCGGCCACCTGCCCGGCCACCCCCCGCGTACGGTCGTCGCGGTAGTGGACCGGGTTGCCGAGCAGCGCGCCGGTCTCGTCCAGCAGGCCGTAGTCGACGGCCCAGGAGTCGACGCCGATCGAGGTGACCGGCCCGGCCGCGCGCAGACCGGCCAGGATCTCGCGGTAGAGGCCCAGGACGTCCCAGTGGAGGCGGCCGGCCAGGCGGACCGGGCCGTTGGGGAAGCGGTGGACCACGGACGTGGCGAGTCCGTCCGACAGGTCGGCGACCAGCACCCGGCCGCTGGAGGCGCCCAGGTCCACGGCGGCGAATCGGCTCATTGGGTGGACTCCCTCGCGACCAGTTCGGGCTGGAACATGATGTGCTGGTGGGCGTGCTCGGCCGGGTTGTCGCACTCGTCCAGCAGCAGCTCGGTGGCGATGCGGCCGAGCTGGTACGTCGGCTGCCGCATCGAGCTGAGCGACACGGCCGAGGCGGCGGCGAACTCGATGTCGTCGTAGCCCATCAGCGCCACGTCGTCGGGCACCCGCACCCCGGCGCGCAGCAGGGCCCGCAGCACGCCCAGCGCGAGCAGGTCGTTGGCGCAGAACACGGCCTCGGGCAGGCCGTCCGCCATCAGGTCGGCCGCGGCCTTCTCACCCGCGCGGGCGGTCATCGCGGCCGCCCCGACCACCCGCAGCGAGGCGGGGTCGAGCCCGGCCGCGGCCAGCGCCTGCGCCGCGCCCCGCCGCCGCTCGGCGCACTGCCGGATGGTCAGCGGCCCGGTCACGTACGCGACGCCGTTCCCGCCCCTGGCCAGCAGATGCCGCACCGCGGCCCGGCCGCCCGCGACGTCGTCCACCGCGACCGCGCACTGGTCGGGCCGGTGGGCCGGGTGGTCGACGAGCACGACGCTGATGCCGCGCTCGCGCAGCCGGTCCAGCCGGGCCGGGTCCTCGCCGGACGGGGTGATCAGCACGCCGCGCACCCGCTGCTCGGCCAGCACGCCGAGGTTGCGCTCCTCCTTGTCCGGGGAGCCGGCCGAGTTGCCGAGGATCACCGCGTAACCCAGCTCGCTGGCGACGTCCTCGACCCCGGCGGCGACCTCGGTGAAGAACGGGTTGCCGATGTCGATGACGCTCAGGCCGATCGTCCTGCTGTGGCCGGCGCGCAGGGTCGAGGCCGATCCGTGCCGGACGAAGCCGAGCTCCCGGATCGCGGCCTCCACCCGCTCGCGGGTCGCCGGGGCGACCTTCGCCGGTCTGTTCAGGACGTTGGAGACCGTCCCCGGGGAGACGCCGGCGCGGGCGGCGACGTCCTTGATGCTGACCATGGCCATGGCGCCACATTAAAACGTACCAACGGTGATGTTGGCCAGTGCCACCGATCTGACCGGGCGACGCATTGACAGCGCCCCCGTGTGATCGTAGTTTCCTCCGCGACAGATTAAAACGTTTTGAAGAGGGGTGACCGTGCGACGCGTCTGCTTCCTGCTCAAGGTCCGTCCCGAGCGGCTGGCGGAGTACCGCGAACGCCACCGGGCCGTCTGGCCGGACATGCTCGACGCGCTGCGCCGCGCCGGCTGGCACAACTACTCGCTCTTCCTGCGCGAGGACGGCCTGCTGGTCGGCTACCTGGAGACCGCCGACTTCGAGGCCGCCAGGAAGGCGATGGAGGCCACCGAGGTCAACGCCCGCTGGCAGGCCGAGATGGCGCCCTTCTTCGAAGACCTCGACGGCCGGCCCGACGAGGGCATGCGGCCGCTGGACGAAGTGTTCCACCTGGACTGATCGGGAAGTCATGACCACTGACATCAAGGCCGCCCTGCGCGCGCTGCACATCGAGACGCCCTCGTGGGCGTACGGCAACAGCGGCACCCGGTTCAAGGTGTTCGCGCAGCGGGGCGTGCCGCGCGACCCGTACGAGAAACTGGCCGACGCCGCCCAGGTGCACGCCCACACCGGCGTCGCGCCCACGGTCGCCCTGCACATCCCCTGGGACAAGGTGGCCGACTACGGCCACCTGGCCGCCCACGCCCGCGAGCTCGGCGTCGGCATCGGCGCGATCAACTCCAACGTCTTCCAGGACGACGCCTACATGCTCGGCAGCGTCACCAACCCCGACCCGGCGGTCCGCCGCAAGGCGCTGGCGCACCTGCTGGAGTGCGTGGACATCATGGACGCCACCGGCTCGGACACCCTCAAGCTCTGGTTCTCCGACGGCACCAACTACCCCGGCCAGGACGACATCCGCGCCCGCCAGGACCGCCTGGCCGAGGCCCTGTCCGCGGTGTACGCCCGGCTCGGCGAGGGACAGCGCTTCCTGCTGGAGTACAAGCTGTTCGAGCCCGCCTTCTACACCACCGACGTGCCCGACTGGGGCACCGCCTACGCCCACTGCCTCAGGCTCGGCCCCAAGGCGCAGGTCGTCGTGGACACCGGCCACCACGCGCCGGGCGTCAACATCGAGTTCATCGTGGCGTTCCTGCTGCGCGAGGGGAAGCTCGGCGGCTTCGACTTCAACTCCCGCTTCTACGCCGACGACGACCTCATGGTGGGCGCGGCCGACCCGTTCCAGCTCTTCCGCATCATGTACGAGGTCGTGCGCGGCGGCGGCCTGGCCGCGGGCGTGGCGTTCATGCTCGACCAGTGCCACAACATCGAGCCCAAGATCCCCGGCCAGATCCGCTCGGTCATGAACGTCCAGGAGGCCACGGCCAAGGCGCTGCTCGTCGACCGGGACGCGCTGGCCGCCGCCCAGGCCGGAGGAGACGTGCTGGGCGCGAACGCCGTGCTCATGGACGCCTACAACACCGACGTGCGGCCGCTGCTCGCCGAACTGCGCAAGGAGACGGGCCTCGCGCCCGACCCGATGGCCGCGTACGCCAAGTCCGGATATTTCGAGAAAATCGCTGCCGAGCGCGTCGGCGGCACGCAGGCCGGCTGGGGGGCCTGACCATCATGGACGTCATCAACGAGCTCCTGGACCGCTCCCACCGCCTGGGCGCCGACCCGCGCAACACCAACTTCGCCGGCGGCAACACCTCAGCCAAGGGCCGCGCCGCCGACCCGGTCACCGGCCGGGACGTCGACCTGCTCTGGGTCAAGGGCTCCGGCGGCGACCTCGGCACGCTCAAGGAGGCGGGCCTGGCCGTCCTGCGCCTGGACCGCCTGCGCGCGCTGGCCGCCGTCTATCCCGGCGTCGAGCGCGAGGACGAGATGGTCGCCGCCTTCGACTACTGCCTGCACGGCAGGGGCGGCGCCGCCCCCTCGATCGACACCGCCATGCACGGCCTGGTCGAGGCCGCCCACGTGGACCACCTGCACCCCGACGCCGGGATCGCCCTGGCCACCGCCCGCGACGGCGAGGAGCTGACCCGGCGCGTCTTCGGCGACCGCGTGGTGTGGGTGCCGTGGCGGCGGCCCGGCTTCCAGCTCGGCCTGGACATCGCCGCCGTCAAGGAGGCCAACCCGCAGGCCATCGGCTGCGTGCTCGGCGGCCACGGCATCACCGCCTGGGGCGCCACCTCGCAGGAGTGCGAGGCCCGCTCCCTGGAGATCATCCGCACCGCCGAGGAGTACCTGGCCGCGAACGGCCGTCCCGACCCGTTCGGGCCGGTGCTCCACGAGCCGCTGCCCGAGGACGAACGGCACGCGCGGGCCGCCGCGCTGTTCCCGGTCGTGCGCGGGCTGGCCTCCTCGGACGCGCGGCAGGTCGGCCACTACACCGGCACCCCGGAGGTGCTGGACTTCCTCTCCCGCGCCGAGCACCCGCGCCTGGCCGCGCTCGGCACGTCCTGCCCCGACCACTTCCTGCGCACCAAGGTCGCCCCGCTGGTCCTGGACCTGCCGCCGGACGCGCCCCTGGACCAGGCGGTCGCCCGGCTGCGCGAGCTGCACGCCGCCTACCGCGCCGACTACACCGCCTACTACGAGCGCCACGCCACCCCGGACTCGCCGCCGATGCGCGGCGCGGACCCGGCGATCGTGCTGGTGCCCGGCGTCGGCATGTTCTCCTTCGGCAAGGACAAGCAGACCGCCCGCGTGGCCGGCGAGTTCTACGTCAACGCGATCAACGTCATGCGCGGCGCCGAGTCCGTCTCCGCCTACGCGCCCATTCCGGAGTCGGAGAAGTTCCGGATCGAGTACTGGGAGCTGGAGGAGGCCAAGCTGCGCCGGATGCCGAAGCCGAAGCCGCTGGCCGGGCGGGTGGCGCTGGTCACCGGCGCGGGCTCGGGCATCGGCGCGGCGACCGCGCGGCGGCTGGCCGCCGAGGGCGCGTGCGTGGTGCTCGCCGACCGCGACCAGGCCGCCGCGGGGAAGGTCGCCGCCGAGCTCGGGGCCGGGGCGTACCGGGCGTCCGACGTCGCGGTGGCCGTGGAGGTGGACGTCACCTCCGAGGAGCAGGTCGTGGCCGCCGTACGGGCCGCCGTGCTCGCCTTCGGCGGCGTGGACCTGGTGGTGAACAACGCCGGCCTGTCGTTGTCGCGCTCCCTGCTGGAGACCAGCCTGGACGACTGGGACCTGCAGCACGACGTGATGGCGCGCGGCTCGTTCCTGGTCTCCCGCGAATGCGCCCGGGTGCTGATCGATCAGGCGATGGGCGGGGACATCGTCTACATCTCCTCCAAGAACGCCGTCTTCGCCGGGCCGAACAACGTCGCCTACGGCGCGGCCAAGGCCGACCAGGCCCACCAGGTCCGCCTGCTGGCCGCCGAGCTGGGCGAGCACGGCGTCCGCGTCAACGGCGTCAACCCCGACGGCGTGGTGCGCGGCTCGGGCATCTTCGCCTCCGGCTGGGGCGCCAACCGCGCGGCGGTGTACGGCGTGGAGGAGGAGCGCCTGGGCGAGTTCTACGCCCGGCGCACCCTGCTCAAGCGCGAGGTCCTGCCCGAGCACGTGGCCGCCGCGGTCTACGCGCTCACCGGCTCCGACCTGACCCACACCACGGGCCTGCACGTCCCGGTGGACGCGGGCGTCGCCGCCGCCTTCCTCAGGTGAGCCCGGGTGGCGGCCTCACGAGTAGGCCGCCACCACCCCCACCACCATCAGCAGCGCCCCGGCGGCGGTGACCACGCAGCCCGCCGCCACGGCCGCCCGCCTGGCCCGCCGTCCCGCCCCGGCCCAGTAGAGCAGCACGTAGGGCAGGAACCCGATCCCGCCCAGCCCCACCGCGGGCAGGGCCATCGCGGCCAGCACGCCTCTGGTCCCGGCCGGTGCCGCCCGGTCGCCCTCGGGCGTGAGCTGCGCCCGCGTCACGTCGCCCGCCGCGGAGTCGGGGGAGGCGTCCACCGGGACGGACGGGCCGCCGGAGTCGGGCGTGAACCGCCCCTTGCAGTCGTAACGCCCCTGGCCCAGGTCGGCGCAGGAGAGCACGGTCAGCGTCCCCGGCGTGCCGGTCCGCCCGGTGGCCAGCCGGAAGTCCTGGACCGACAGCACCGCCGGCAGCACGCAGATCCCCACCCACAGCAGCACGATGACGGCGCGCCCGAACGGCCCGGGACCGGGCCCGCGCGACGGGGTGACGAAGGTGAGATCGGGCAGGAAGTCGCTCATGCCCGGCAGCATCCCGCCCGCCACTTGGGATTGGCCTGGAAAGGACTGGGACATGGACCCGTCACCGGCGCGGGCCGTCCCGGCTTGCATAATCATCCTCTTGAGTGCATCATCTTCACAAGCAAGGTCATGAGATAGGGTGCATACTTATGCAGGAGGGCCGGATGAGAGCAGCGATCGCGGGAGCCAGCGGCTACGCCGGAGGTGAGCTGCTCCGCCTCCTGCTCGGCCATCCCGAGTTCGAGATCGGCGCGCTCACCGCGGCCTCCAACGCCGGCAGTCTGCTCGGCGCCCACCAACCGCACCTGCCGCAGCTCGCCGACCGCGTCCTGGAGGAGACCACGCCCGGCGTGCTCGCCGGGCACGACGTGGTCTTCCTCGCGCTGCCGCACGGCCACTCGGCCGCCGTCGCCGCCGAGCTCGGCGAGGACACGATCGTGGTCGACTGCGGCGCCGACCACCGGCTCGCCGACCCCGCGGCCTGGCAGGAGTTCTACGGCGGCGACCACGCCGGCACCTGGCCCTACGGCCTGCCCGAGCTGCCCGGCCAGCGCGAGGTGCTGCGCACAACCCGGCGCGTCGCCGTCCCCGGCTGCTACCCGACCTCGGTGTTGCTGGCCCTGTGGCCCGCCTTCGCCGCGGGCCTGGCCGGTCCCGACGTCGTCGTGGTGGCCGCCAGCGGCACCAGCGGCGCGGGCAAGGCGGCCAAGCCCCACCTGCTGGGCAGCGAGGTCATGGGCTCGGTCAGCGCGTACGCCGTGGGCGGCGTCCACCGCCACACCCCCGAGATGGAGCAGGGGCTGTCCGCCGTCGCCGGCGCCCCCGTACGCGTCTCCTTCACCCCCACCCTGGCCCCCATGAGCCGCGGCATCCTGGCCACCTGCACCGCCCCCGCCGCCCCCGGCCTCACCCGCGAGTCGCTGCGCACCGCCTACGAGGTCGCGCTCAAGGCCGAGCCGTTCGTCCGGCTCCTGCCCGAGGGCGTCTGGCCGGCCACCTCCATGACGTACGGCGCCAACACCGCCACCCTCCAGGTGACGCTCGACGAGCGCGCCGGCCGCGTGGTCGCCGTCATCGCCATCGACAACCTCACCAAGGGCACGGCCGGAGGCGCCGTCCAGAGCGTCAACCTCGCCCTCGGCCTGCCGGAAGAGCTCGGCCTTCCCCTGACAGGAGTTGCTCCATGAGTGTCACCGCCCCACTGGGCTTCCGGGCCGCGGGCATCGCCGCCGGCATCAAGTCCGGCGACGCCCGCGACCTGGCCCTCGTCGTCAACGACGGGCCCAGCCGCGCCGCCGCGGGCGTCTTCACCGCCAACCGCGTCAAGGCCGCTCCCGTGCTCTGGTCGCAGCAGGTCCTGGCGGGCGGGCGGCTGCGCGCGGTGGTGCTCAACTCCGGCGGCGCCAACGCCTGCACCGGCCCCGAGGGCTTCCAGGACACCCACGCCACCGCCGAGAAGGTCGCCGAGGTCATCGGCGACAGCGCCGGCGAGATCGCGGTCTGCTCCACCGGCCTGATCGGCGAGCGGCTGCCGATGGAGGCCCTGCTGACCGGCGTCCAGACCGCCGCTGGCCAGCTCTCCCGCGACGGCGGCCTGGCCGCCGCCGACGCCATCCGCACCACCGACACCGTCTCCAAGATCTCCTTCAAGCGGGCCGACGGCTACATGGTCGGCGGCATGGCCAAGGGCGCCGGCATGCTCGCCCCCGCCCTGGCCACCATGCTCTGCGTGATCACCACCGACGCCGACCTGACCAGCGAGGAGCTCGACACGGCGTTGCGCGCCGCCACGGCGACCACCTTCGACCGGCTCGACTCCGACGGCTGCATGTCCACCAACGACACCGTGCTGCTGCTGGCCAGCGGCGCCGCCGGGGTCAGGCCCGACCTGGCCGAGTTCGGGCAGAAGGTGCAGGAGGTCTGCGCCGACCTGGCCAGGCAGCTGCTCGTGGACGCCGAGGGCGCCTCCAAGGCGATCGCCGTCGAGGTCGTCGGCGCCGCCTCCGAGGACGACGCCGTCGAGGTGGGCCGCACCGTCGCCCGATCCAACCTGCTCAAGTGCGCCATCCACGGCGAGGACCCCAACTGGGGCCGCGTCCTGGCCGCCGTCGGCACGACGAAGGCCGCCTTCGAGCCCGACCGGGTCAACGTCGCCATCAACGGCATCTGGATCTGCCGCGACGGCTCCGTCGGCGACGACCGCTCCAAGGTCGACATGCGCCCCAGGGACGTGACGATCACCATCGACCTGTCGGCCGGCCGCCACAGCGCCACGATCCACACCACGGACCTGACCGCCGAGTACGTCCACGAGAACTCGGCGTACTCCTCGTGAGGGCCGTCACCGCGGCCACCAAGGCCGAGGCGCTGATCGAGGCGCTGCCCTGGCTGACCCGCTTCCACGGCGCGACCGTCGTCATCAAGTACGGCGGCAACGCCATGACCGACGAGTCCCTCAAGGAGGGCTTCGCCGAGGACGTCGTGTTCCTGCACCACGCCGGCCTGCGCCCGGTCGTCGTCCACGGCGGCGGCCCGCAGATCAGCAGCGCCCTCGACAGACACGGCATCGAGTCCACCTTCACCGCCGGCCTGCGCGTCACCACGCCCGAGGCCATGCAGGTCGTCAGGATGGTCCTGGTCGGCCAGGTGGGCCGCGACATCGTCGGCCTGGTCAACCGGCACGGCCCGTTCGCCGTCGGCATGTCCGGCGAGGACGCCTGCCTGTTCACCGCCGAGCGCAAGCCCGCGCTCGTCGACGGCGAGCCGGTGGACATCGGCCAGGTCGGCGAGATCGTCAAGGTCGATCCCGGCGCGGTGCGCGCGCTGATCGACGACGGCCGCATCCCGGTCGTCTCCAGCGTCGCCGTCGGCGTCGACGGAGAGATCTACAACGTGAACGCGGACACCGCGGCCGCCGCGCTGGCCGTGGCGCTCGGCGCGCAGAAGCTGATCGTCCTCACCGACGTCGAGGGCCTGTACGCCAACTGGCCCGACGACACCGACGTGATCGACCAGCTCGACGCCGACGAGCTGGAGAAGCTGCTGCCCACGCTGTCCAGCGGCATGGTCCCCAAGATGGAGGCGTGCCTGACCGCCGTGCGCGGGGGAGTGCCCCAGGCGCACGTCCTCGACGGCCGCGTGCCCCACTCGATGCTGCTGGAAATCTTCACCAACGAAGGAATCGGAACCATGGTGATGCCCTCATGAGCCTCCACGAGCGGTTCGAGCAGGCGTTCATGCCCAACTACGGCGTCCCCCCGATCGCCCTGGCCCGCGGCGAGGGCACCCGCGTCTGGGACGTCGACGGCAAGGAGTACCTCGACTTCATCGGCGGCATCGCGGTCAGCTCGCTCGGCCACGCCCACCCCGCCCTGGTCGAGGCCGTCTCCAAGCAGGTCGCCACGCTCGCCCACACCAGCAACCTGTTCCTGCACGAGCCCGAGGTGCTGCTCGCCGAGCGGCTGCTCGGCCTGCTCAACGCGCCCGCCCGGATCTTCTTCGCCAATTCCGGCACCGAGGCCAACGAGGCCGCCTACAAGCTCGCCCTCAAGTACGGCCGGCGCGAGGGCCGCTCCTACTTCGTGGCCGCCGAGAACGGCTTCCACGGCCGGACGATCGGCGCCCTGTCGCTGACCGGCAAGAAGGCCATCCGCGACCAGTTCGGCCCGTTCCCCGTCGACGTGCGCTTCGTCCCGTACGGCGACGCCGACGCGCTCAAGGAGGCGGTGACCGGCGACTGCATCGCGGTGTTCCTGGAGCCGACGCAGGGCGAGGCCGGCGTCGTCCCGCCGCCCGAGGGCTACTTCGAGGCCGCCCGCGAGATCTGCGACGCCACCGGCGCGCTGCTGGTCGCCGACGAGATCCAGTCGGCGATCGGCCGTACCGGCCACTGGTTCGCCCACCAGGCCGACGGCGTCACCCCCGACATCCTGACCCTGGCCAAGGGCCTCGGCGGCGGCCTGCCGATCGGCGCGTGCGTCGGGTTCGGCGAGGCCGGCCGGCTCTTCGACAAGGGCGACCACGGCTCGACGTTCGGCGGCAACCCCGTCTCGTGCGCCGCGGCCCTGGCCGTGCTGGACAACCTCGACCTCGACCACGTCAAGTCGGTCGCCGCCGGGCTGCGCGGCGGCCTGGAGGCCGTCCGCCACCCGCTGCTGAAGGGCGTGCGCGGGCGCGGGCTGTGGCTGGCCGCCGTCCTGACGGAGGAGCGGTCCACGCGGGTGCAGCAGGCCGCCGCCGAGGCGGGCTTCCTGGTCAACGCCCTCCAGCCGGACGCCGTGCGCCTCGCGCCCCCGCTCGTGGTCACCCACGAGGAGGTGACCGCCTTCGTCGAGGCGTTCCCCGCGATCCTTGAGGAGGCGTCGGCGTGACCCGGCATTTCCTGAGGGATGACGACCTGACGCCGGAGGAGCAGGCGGAGGTGCTCGACCTGGCCGCCGCGATGAAGAAGGACCGGTTCGGCTACCGACCGTTCGAGGGCCCGAAGACCGTCGCCGTCCTGTTCGACAAACCCTCGGCCCGCACCCGCGTCTCCTTCCACACCGGCATCGGCGAGCTCGGCGGCCTGCCGCTCGTCGTGGACAACGTCGCGGTGCTGATGGGCAGGGGCGAGCCGACCGCCGACATCGCCCGCGTGCTCGACCGCCAGGTGGCCGCCATCGTGTGGCGCACCACCGGGCAGCGACTCGTCGAGGAGATGGCCGCCGCCTCGGCGGTGCCCGTCGTCAACGCGCTCACCGACGACTTCCACCCCTGCCAGATCCTCGCCGACCTGCAGACCGTCCGCGAGCGGCTGGGCGGCACGGCCGGGCTGACGCTGACCTACGTCGGCGACGGCGCCAACAACATGGCCCACTCCTACCTGCTCGGCGGCGCCACGGCCGGCATGCACGTCCGGATCGCCGCCCCGGCCGGCTACCAGCCCGACGCGGTGATCCTCGGCCAGGCCGCCGCCGTCGCGGCCAGGACCGGCGGATCGGTGGTCGCGATGACCGACCCGGCCGCCGCCGTCCAGGGGGCGCACGTGATCGCCACCGACACGTGGGTGTCCATGGGGCAGAGCGGCGAGCAGGAGCGGGCGGCGGCGTTCGCGCCGTACCAGGTGAACGCCGGGCTGCTGGAGCACGCCGCGCCCGAGGCGATCGTCCTGCACTGCCTGCCCGCCTACCGCGGCAAGGAGATCACCGCCGACGTCCTCGACGGGCCGGCCAGCGTCGTGTGGGACCAGGCGGAGAACCGGCTGCACGCCCAGAAGGCCCTGCTCCACTGGCTGGTGACCCGCGGATGACCATCCCGATGACCAAGGCCGCGCGGCAGGCGAAGATCACCGACCTGCTGCAGCGCAAGGCCGTGCGCTCCCAGCCGGAGCTGGCCAAGCTGCTGGCCGAGAGCGGCGTCGAGGTCACCCAGGCCACCCTCTCCCGCGACCTGGACGAGCTCGGCGCGCTCAAGCTGCGCGCCGACGACGGCTCCCTGGTGTACGCGCTGCCCGGCGAGGGCGGCGACCGCATCCCGCTCACCAGGACCGGCGGCGGCGGCGAGACCCCGGCGGCGCGGCTGCACCGCATCGCCGAGGAACTGCTGGTGGCCGCCGAGGCCTCGGCCAACCTGGTCATGGTCCGCACCCCGCCGGGCGCCGCCCAGTTCCTCGCCTCCGCCATCGACCACGCCGACTGGGAGTCGATCCTCGGCACCGTGGCGGGCGACGACACGATCCTCGTCATCAGCCGGGATCCGGCGGGCGGCCAGGCCGTCGCCGAGGCGCTGCTGCGCGTGGCGGACCGGCGTGGCTGAACCGGTCGCCGGGATCGCGGCCGCCCCTGACGCAAAGAAGGGCTGAGTTGCACTATGGTCGCGTGGGAAATGGAGGAGATGACGGTGAGTGATGGCAAGCCGATGCGGCTGTGGGGCGGGCGCTTCGAGAGCGGTCCGTCCGACGCGCTGGCCCGGCTGTCGGTGAGCGTGCACTTCGACTGGCGGCTGGTGCCGTACGACCTGGCGGCGTCCAGGGCGCACGCCCGCGTGCTGCACAGGGCGGGGCTGCTGAGCGACGAGGAGCTCGAGCGCATGATCGGCGCGCTCGACGACCTGGAGGCCGCCTGCAAGGCGGGCGAGTTCCGCCCGACCGTGGCCGACGAGGACGTGCACACCGCGCTGGAGCGCGGCCTGCTGGAGCGGCTCGGCTCGCTCGGCGGCAAGCTGCGCGCGGGCCGCAGCCGCAACGACCAGATCGCCACCGACCTGCGCCTCTACCTCCGCGACCACGTGCGCAGCATCGTCTCCCGCCTGGTCGAGCTGGAGACCGCGCTGATGGCCCAGGCCGAGCAGCACGCCGAGACCGCCGCGCCGGGCATGACGCACCTGCAGCACGCCCAGCCCGTCTCCTTCGGCCACCAGCTCCTGGCCCACGTCCACGCCTTCACCCGCGACATCGACCGCCTCACCGACTGGGACAAGCGCGCCGCGGTCTCCCCGCTCGGCTCCGGCGCCCTGGCGGGCTCCTCGCTGCCGCTCGACCCGCAGGCCGTGGCCGAGGAGCTCGGCTTCTCCGCCGCCGCGCCCAACTCGATGGACGCCGTCGCCGACCGCGACTTCGCCGCCGAGTTCCTGTTCGACGCGGCGATGATCGGCGTGCACCTGTCGCGGCTGGGCGAGGAGATCGTCCTGTGGGCCTCGCAGGAGTTCCGCTGGATCGAGATGGACGACGCCTACTCCACCGGCTCGTCGATCATGCCCCAGAAGAAGAACCCCGACGTCGCCGAGCTGGCCCGCGGCAAGTCCGGCCGCCTGATCGGCAACCTCATGTCGATGCTCACCACGCTCAAGGGCCTGCCGCTGACCTACAACCGCGACCTGCAGGAGGACAAGGAGCCGGTGTTCGACTCGGTCGACACGCTGCTGCTCGTCCTGCCCGCGATGGCCGGGCTGGTCGCGACCATGCGCGTCAACACCGCCCGCATGGAGGCCTCGGCCCCCGACGGCTTCGCCCTGGCCACCGACCTGGCCGAGCTGCTGGTGCGGCGCGGCGTGCCGTTCCGCGACGCGCACGAGGCCGTCGGCCACCTGGTGGTCTGGTGCCAGGTCAACGACAAGGACCTCGGCGACCTGAGCGACGACGAGCTGGCCAAGGTCTCGCCGCACCTGACGCCCGACGTCCGCGACGTGCTCAACGTGCCCGGCGCGCTCGCGGCCCGCAAGGCCCACGGCGGCACCGCGCCCGACCGCGTACGCGACCAGCTCGTCGCCCTGCGCGAGGCGGTCGACGCGCAGGCGGCATGGGCCTCGGGCAACTGAGCGCCGCGCCGCTGCCGCGGAGTTTCTTCGACCGGCCCTCGCACGAGGTCGCGCCCGACCTGCTCGGACGCGTCCTCGTGCACGGCCCGGTCGCCGTGCGGCTCACCGAGGTCGAGGCGTACGGCGGCCCCGGCGAGGACCCGGCGGCCCACACCTACCGCGGCAGGACCCCCCGCAACGCCGTCATGTTCGGCCCGCCCGGCCACCTGTACGTGTACTTCACCTACGGCATGCACTTCTGCGCGAACCTCGTCTGCCTGCCCGAGGGCCACGGCTCGGCCGTGCTGGTCCGCGCCGGCGAGATCGTCGCCGGCCTGGACGAGGCCCGCACCCGCCGCACCCCCGCCGCCGGCCGCTCCCCGGCGGGCGGTCAGGGCGGCCGGGGCGGGCGGGTCCCGGACCGTGACCTCGCCCGCGGCCCCGCCCGGCTGGCCGTCGCGCTGGGCCTGCTGCGCGAGCACAACGGCCTCGACGCGATCTGGGAAGGCGCACCCGCGGCCCTCGATCCCCTCACCGGGCACTCCGGGCGTTTTGGTCACGGGCCGGAGCACGCGACCTGGCTCACCGGCCTGCCCCACGGGTCGGCCGCCGTGCTCGAAGGCCGGCCCGCCGACCCCGGCACGATCAGGTCAGGCCCGCGCACCGGCGTCTCGACCGCCAAGGAGACCCCGTGGCGGTTCTGGATCGACGGCGACCCGACCGTCTCGCCGTACCGGGCTCACGTGCCGCGCCGGCGCAGCTCCGCGGCCACCTCCGTGGGGGAGACGCCCAGCTCGTGAGCGCTGAAGACGTGCAGGTGGTCGCCGGTGTCGATCTCCAGCATCTCGCTGCGCACCCCGAACCGCCTGCGCACGTCCACCGTGACGTCCTCGATCGCCGCCCACGGCACGTGCCGCCGGCCGGCGAACCCGTGCACCACCGTGATCCCGTCCGCGTCGGCCGACAGCCGCACCGGCACCAGCACGTCGCGCAGCCCCATCCCGCCCACCAGCACGGCCGCCGGCACCGCGAGGATCACCCCGCGCACGTCTCCGGCCACCCACCAGAAGACGGCGAGCCCGGCGCACGCCAGAGCCCCTAAGATCTTGAAAACGGCCAGCTCGCGACGGACCCTCCACATGGACACCGAGCGTATCCAAGTGGCGCGCCGGCACACCGATCGGGCAGGCTAAAGGCACCGACTCCGACTCAGGGAAGCCACATCACCGTGACCGACATCATCGACGACCTCGCGTGGCGAGGATTGATCGCCCAGTCCACCGACCTCGACGCCCTGCGCGCGTCCATGGCCAAGGCACCGATCACGGTCTATTCCGGTTTCGACCCCACAGCGCCGTCCCTGCACATCGGCCACTTCGTGCCGCTGCTCACGCTGCGCCGCCTGCAGCTCGCCGGGCACAACCCGATCGGCCTGGTCGGCGGCGCCACCGGCCTGATCGGCGACCCGAGCGGCCGCAACACCGAGCGCTCGCTCAACTCCAGCGAGATCGTCGCCGAGTGGGTGGAACGCCTGCGCGGCCAGGTCGGCAAGTTCCTCGACTTCGACGCGGAGTCCAACCCGGCCCGCCTGGTCAGCAACCTCGACTGGACCGGTGAGCTCAGCGCCATCGACTTCCTGCGCGACATCGGCAAGCACTTCCCGGTCAACCGCATGCTCGCCAGGGAGTCGGTCTCGGCCAGGCTCGCGGGGGAGGGGCTCAGCTACACCGAGTTCAGCTACCAGATCCTGCAGTCCAACGACTACCTGGAGCTGTTCCGCCGCTACAACTGCACCCTGCAGATCGGCGGCAGCGACCAGTGGGGCAACATCACGGCGGGCGCCGACCTGATCCGCCGCATCGAGGGCGGCCACGTGCACGTCCTGACCCAGCCGCTGATCACCAAGGCCGACGGCACCAAGTTCGGCAAGACGGCGGGCGGCGCGCTCTGGCTCGACCCCGAGATGACCTCCCCGTACGCCTTCTACCAGTACTTCCTCAACTCCGACGACCGGGACGTGATCCACTACCTGAAGGTGTTCACGTTCCGCAGCCGCGAGGAGATCGAAGAGCTGGAGAAGGCGGTCGCCGAGCGTCCCTTCGCCCGCGAGGCCCAGCGCACGCTGGCCGAAGACCTCACCGAGCTGCTCCACGGCCGCGCCGAGCTGGAAGCGGTCATGGCCGCGTCGAAGGCGCTGTTCGGACAGGGGTCGCTGGAGGACCTGCCCGCCGCCACGCTGGAGGCCGCCCTGGCGGAGGTCCCCAAGGCCACCGTCGCCGAGCTCGGGGCGTCCTTCGTCGACCTGCTGGCCGACAGCGGGCTGGTCGAGTCGAAGTCGGCGGCCAGGCGCGCGGTCAAGGAGGGCGGCGCCTACCTGAACAACGTCAAGATCACCGACGAGGCGTACGTACCCGAGGCGTCCGACCTGCTGGCGGGCCGGTTCATGGTCCTGCGCCGCGGCAAGAAGTCGATCGGCGGCGTCGAGGTCGCCTGATCACGACCGGCGAGGCGGGCCCTCCGGGGCCCGCCTTCCGTATGGCCGGGGTCCTGCGGGTCCGCCTTCCGTATGGCCGGGCGGGTCTTGCGGGGCCCGCCTTTCGTACGGCCGGGCGGGTCTTGCGGGCCCACTCTGTTGTATGGCGAGGCGAGCTCTTGCGGGGCCACTTGCGGCCTGGCAAGGCGGGCCCTGACAGGCCCACTGTCCATGGCGAGGCGGCCCCCCGGGAGGCCCGCTGCCGCACGGCGAGGCGGCGTCCGGGAGGCCCGTCTGTCCTATTTCCGCGCCGACGTCCGTGTCGGCGTCCGCGTCGGCGTCCGTGCTGGTTTCCGTTCTGGCTTCCGTTCGAACAGGGCCACCGTCAGCCCCGGCAGATCCGCCGAGTGCTTGACCGACACGGGCTCGAACCCCGCCTGCCTCACCTGCGCCACCCGCGGCACGGAGTCGCCCTGCAACCCCGCCTGCTTGGTACCCCGCCACACCACCCAGACCCGGTCGCGCCCCTTCAACGCCGCCGCGACCTCCGACCTTTCGGGGTAGCCGAACCCGTCGGCGTCCGGCACGTCCCCTGTCTTCAGTACGTCGTCCGGCATCGCCGCGTCCGCGTAGTAGTCGAACCCGGCCCGGAGCTGGCTCTGCCCGTACACGATCGCGTCCTTCGGCTCCGCCTTGACCACTCGCAACGCCCACGGGATGTTCTCGAACCGCCCGTTCTCCTCGCGTACCGTCACATGCTCGGAAGCCGCGAGCAGACCCCCCACCAGCACGAGGGCCACCCCCGCCGGCACCGGGAACCGCGGCACCCCCGCCACGGCCACCCCCGCCAGCAGCGCGAGCGCCGGCGCAGTCACGAACAGGTACCGGTCCACGTACGCCGGCGTCACCAGCTGCGAGACCGCGAGCAGCAGCAGCGGCGGCAACACCAGCCACCCCACCCCCGCAACAGCCCACCGACCACCTTCCCCGGCCCCCGGATCAAGCCCCGCGAAACCGCCACCTTCCCCCCGCACCCGCTCAGCCCCCGCGGAACCGTCACCCAGCCCCCAAGCCTGACGAGCCCCCGCCGACCGGCTTCCGTCGTCGCGCACCCGATCACGGCCCGCCGTCGACTTCCAGAGCACCACCGCACCGGCCAGCGCGACCGCGAACAGCAGCACCCCGGCCCCGGTCGAGCCCGCCGCCATCTTCGGGAACTTGAGCCACACCTCCGGCCCCCGCTGCGGGATCCAGCTGATCGCGTGCCGCTCCCCGAACCCGACCAGTCCCAGCACGACCGCGGGCAGACCTCCGATCCCCAGCGCCACCGCCATCCGCACCAGCACCCCACGCCGCGCCAGGGCGAGGTGCGCGGGCAGCGCCAGCACCGCGAACAGGTGTGTGCAGCACACCAGCGCCACCGCCACCCCGTACGCCACCCACCGCCGCCCGCTCGGCCGCTCCACCGCCCGGTGCAGCGCCCAGAACGAGAACACCACCGCGGCCGCCGCGAACGCGTAGGACCTGGCGAAAGCCCCGTAATAGGAGACGGACGGCAGGATCGCGAACAGCGCCGCCCCGATCACGCCCGCCCGCACACTGTGCAGCCGCCTTCCGAGGTCGGCGAGGAACCAGGCCGCCACCCCGATCGCCACCGCCGACGGCAGCCGCAACCACAGCTCAGCCGTGCCGGCCTTGATCCAGAAGTGCATGAACAGGTAGTACGGCAGGAAGTGCCCGTCGATGTTCCGGGCCAACTCCCACAACCCCGCCAGTGACCGGGAAGCCGCGCTGATGGTGGCCAGCTCGTCACCGTTCAGGGTGGCCGCCCCCGTCCCCGAGAACGCCACCGCCCCCGCGACCAAAGCCATCCACCAAGGGGCAGAGGAACGCAGACGGGTCACAGGTCGAACCGAGGGGGCAATTGTGGCGGCAGTGGTCACCGGGGCAGAATACGCGCCCCTCCGAACCCCCGCCCTGCACTCTGAACCCGACAACCGTCCGAGCGACCTGCCCTCACCACAGCCTCCACACGCCAGTCACTGCCTTCGTCGCGAACGCGCTGGCGCACCGGCCACAGAACACAACCCCGCACCTCAGAGCAGCAAGTACTGCAGTCTCTCCCGCTCCCCGCCCGCAGAGCCCGAACGAGCCACCCCACCCCACTGCCTCCGCCACATCAGGCCGACCTCACTCTCACCCCTACCGCCCTTCTCCAACCCCCTTCGAACCGCTGATCACTCCCTCCCACCGCCAATCGCCCCGCCCCCGCAACCAGCCCTCGCCGACGATGGCTCGCGCAGCACGCGTGACGAGCACGGTCATCCCGCGTTCCGCCATGCTCCCGTCCGTCGATTTGACGTGTCGCGGATCGCGACCTAATCTTTCACTTCGTCCCGGGAGCGAGCCGGACGCCGATCAGGCGGACGGGCCCCAGGACAAGCCCCTTGAGATGACAAGCCACCTCGGTCGAGGCGCTTCAACGCGCTTTGACATGGGTTGTCCTCTGGCGCCCGAAGCACGCCGAATAATCGGTTGATTCGACAAGTGCCGGATGACACGGTAAGTTATGAGGGTTGCCTCGGAAGCGGGGCATCCAATCCTAGACAGGTTTGGCCCGGTTTGTTCAAGTCTCCGGATTTGACACGAAATCGGCGGGCCTGCTAAGATTAAGAAGAAGAAATGAACGCCTCTGAGCGGGGATCCGGGAACGGGTTCTGGTGAGGAAGTACGCGTCCGTTTCTTGAGAACTCAACAGTGTGTTAAAAGCCAGT